>DASTVH010000041.1:0-12971 GCA_035759195.1 Candidatus Limnocylindrales bacterium | reverse complement strand
CAGGGTGGCACTGGACGCCGACGACGAACCGCTCGCCCGGCGCCTCGAGGGCCTCGACGATCTCGCCGGCCGGGCTGGACGCCCACGCGCTCGCCACCAGCGAGGGCGCGAGGTCGGCCGCGGTGACCGCCTGGTGGTGGTACGAGTTGACCTCGAGGGTCGCCGGCCGGTCGGCGAGGGCCCGGCCGAAGCGGGTCGCCGGGTCGATCCGGATCGGGTGCATCCGGGCCGGCGGCCCGGAGCCGAAGGCAGGACCTGGGTGGTCGGCGACGTCCTGCAGCAGCGTCCCGCCGGCAAAGACATTGATCGCCTGCAGCCCGCGGCAGATGCCCAGGACCGGCAGGTCGCGCGCCTCGGCCGCGGCCCAGGCCCGCGCCTCGAGCTCGTCGCGGTCGGGCTCGATGTCGCGGCTGCCGTCGATCGACCGGCCGTAGCGCGCCGGGTGAATGTCGGGACCGCCGCTCAGCAGCAGCCCGTCCATCGTCGCGAACGCGGTCTCACGCTCCGCTGCCGTCGCGTTCGCCGCGAGCAGCAGCGGCCGGCCGCCGTTGCGGGAGACCGCGTCGGCGTAGAGCTCGTACTTGCGGAGCGCGAGCGAGGCATCGGCCTGGGTCGCCGCGTCGGAGGCGGTGATGACGACGAGCGGCCGTTCGTCCGGCATCCAGGCAGCATAGCCCGCGCGATCAGGGAAGGAGCAGCCCGGAGAGCGTCACGAGCTCGAGGCCCTTCGCCCGCAGCCCGCCGACGATCGCCGGCAGTGCCTCGAGCGTGTTCCAGCCGCCGAGGTGCATGAGGACGATGGAGCCGCCCTCGGCCCGGGCGACGACCTTCGCCTCGATGTCCCGTGCCGTCGGCCCGCCGTCGGAGGTGGGCTTCCAGTCGATCGTGTCGACGTCCCACATGACGAGGTACGCCCAGCCGGCGTCGCCGACCGCCTGGCGCACGTCGTCGTCCCAGGTCCCGAACGGCGGGCGGAACCACGGCTTCGTCGTGCGGCCGGCCTGGGCGAGCACGGCCGTCTCGGTCCGGGTGAGCTGGTCCGCGATCGCGGCTGCGGTCAGCTCGCTGAAGTCGGGGTGGTCCCACGAGTGGTTGCCCAGCTCGAAGAGGTCCGGCCGCAGCTCGGCCGCGTCCAGGACGGTCCGCCCGATCGCGGTTCCGGCCCCCGACTCGCCCGTCGGGAAGAACGTCGCCGGGACACGGTTGTCGCGGAGCCAGGCGACGATGTCGAGGGCCGGGTCGAGGCGGCCGCCCATGTCGAACGTCAGCGCGACTCTCCGGACCTCGCGCGGGCCGTGGCTCACGACGATCGCGGCGGCGCCGGGTGCCGGCGTGACCGGCGGAGCGACGGTCGGTGGAGCCGACGGGCCCGGACCGCCCGACGAGCCGGGCTCGGGCGACATCCCGGGCGGGTTCTGGTCGTCGACGACGACGCCGGGGATCAGGACGAGGATCCAGCCGATCTCGATCCGGTTCGGCGCGTACGAGGGCGACTCGGGATCGAGGCTGGAATACGTCGCCCGGTTCCACCAGGCGATGCTCCGGCCGGTGGTCTCGAAGCGGCGAGCGATCGAGGTCAGGCTGTCGCCGGCGACGACGGTGTAGGTGTAGAAGGTCGGCATCGGCGTCGGGGTCGGCCGGACGAACGATGGGACGGGGGTCGGACCGCTCGGAGAGGGACTCGCGGAGGGCGACGCCCCGCCACCGGTCGGCGAGCGGCTGGGCCCGACCGCCCCGGGCAGGCAGGCGGTGACGACCATCGCGAGCAACGCGAACAGGACGACCGCCCGGAGGCGCATCGGGGGCAGCGGCTGTCGATCGATGTCGAGTGTCACGAGATCAGTCTGACGAGGGACCGGCGACGCGGGTTACGGCCGTGTCACGATCGAGTTTCAGTCGTCCGACGTTGCCGCCGGGTCGAGGGGCGTCGGCGGGTCGACCGGTGTCGGCTCCTGGAGCGAGAACTCGTTGGCGATCGCAAGGCCTTCGTCGGCGGTGGCGATCAGGCCCTGACCCGTCCGCTTGGCCACGAAGCAGGCCCGGTCGGCCGCGAGCAGGACGTCGTCGGGCGTGAACCCGTCACGCGGGAACGTCGCGACGCCGATCGAGACGCTCGAGCCGACTCCCTGGGAAGCCCAGGTCGTGCCGGCGCCGCCGACGGCGACGACCGCGGCCCGGACCCGCTCCGCGACCGATACGGCCGCGGTGGAGTCGGTGTTCGGCAGGATCACGGTGAACTCGTCGCCGCCGTAGCGGAAGACCCGGTCGCTGTCGCGGCCGGCGCCGACGATCGCCCGGCCGATCTCGGCCAGGAGCCGGTCGCCGGCCTGGTGGCCGAGCGCGTCGTTCACCGCCTTGAAGTCGTCGAGGTCGAGCATGATCAGGCTGAACGGCTCGCGGGTCTCGATGCTCTGCGTCAACCAGCGCTGGAACGTGCCGTGATTCAGGAGGCCGGTGAGGTCGTCGGTCTGGGCCCGGATCTCGACGGCGCGGTGGACCTCGGCGTTCTGGAGGGCGATCGAGACCTGGGCGGCGAAGAGCTTGACGAGCTCGAACTCGTCCTCGGTATAGCGCTGGTCGAGCCCGAGCCGCTCGAGCGTCAGGACGCCGGTCGCGCCCTCGCGGCCGCGAAGCGGGACGCAGATGAGGCTGCCGTCGACCGGGCCGGTCTCGCGGAAGACGAGGATCCGCTCGTCGGTCCGTTCGTCGAGGATGAGCGCGGGCTCGTTGTGCTCGACGACCCAGGTCGCGAGGCCCTGCTCTCCGGGCTGCCACGGCTCCATGTAGGCGGCCGCGTGGATGCCCTTGGCGGTCAGCGGCTGAAGCAGGCCCGTCGATCGGTCGAGGACCTCGATCGAGAGATTGTCATAACCGACCAGCTCGGACAGCCGATCGGCGACCTGGTCAAGGATCGCGCGGGGCTCGAGTGTCGTGAGGATCGACTCGGTGACCTGGAGGAGACCGCGCTGATTCACGAGCTGCCGCTCGAGGGCGGCCGACTGTTCGCGCAGCCGCTCGGTGGCGTCGGCGTTGGCGAAGGCCTGGGCGGCGAAGCTGGCGTAGATCACGAGCAGCCGCAGGTCGTCCTCGCTGAACTGGTGAAGCCCGAGCTTCGAGAGGACGAGCACGCCGAGGACCTGGTCCTCGAACGTCATCGGCGCGAGCAGCATCGATTCGTCGAGGTCGTCCTCGGTGCCGGGAATCGTGTTCGCTCGCGGGTCCTTCGCGGCGTCGGGCAGGCTCTGGGCGAGGCGGTGCTCGGCGACCCAGCCGGTGATCCCCTGCCCGAACTTGACCATCAGCTGGTCGGCCGTCTCGTCGACGTACTCGCCGACCTGGCCCTGCATCGCGACCGGCACGAGATCGTCGCCGATGAGCCGGTAGACGCGGACGTTGTGGTAGTCGATGAGCTGGCGCAGCTCGGTGGCGATCGCCATACCGATCTCGTGGCCGCTCGTGAGGCGCGACAGGCGGACGCCCAGCTGCTGGATCGACTGGAGCTGCGCGGCCCAGGTCGCCATCTTGGCGTAGTTCTGGGCGTTCTTGATCGCGACGGTCGCCTGCGCGGCGAGAGCCGCCATCGTGTCGAGCTCGTCGTCGGTCCAGTCGTACGGTGCGTCGTGATAGACGTTGAGCAGCCCCAGCAGGTCCGGGCCGTCCAGCAGCGGCGCGGTGCAGATCGTGTCGAAGCCCTCCTGGACGACGGCCGACCGGACGTCGGCGCCGCGCGGGTCGTCGCGGTAGTTTCGAGCGAACATCGGACGGCGGGCCGCGGCGGCCAGCGTCGGCAGCGAGCGGACCGGAAAGTTCCGAACCGTCTGGAGGAAGGACTGGGACAGCCCGCGGGTCACCTCGGCGGTGACCGTTCCGGTCGGGTGGCGGAGGTAGACGGCGCCGCGATCGGCGTCGAAGAGGACCATCGCGTGGTCGACGAGCCCGGAGAGGATCTGCTCGAGATCGAGCCGGCTGCCGATGTCGCCGGCGACCCGGCGCAGGGCGTCCGCTCGGTGGAGCTGGTGGGCGACGTCGTCGGCCTGTCGCCCGGCGGCGACCGCGACCCCGAGGGTGGCGGCCACGATCGAGAGCAGCTCCGGGTCGAGCGCAGCCGGGTCGGTCTCGGGCCCGGCGGCGACGACCAGCACGCCCCACGACCCGACGCCGCCGGGAATCCGGACGACGACCTCGGCCTGGCCGCCGGTCACGGTGATCGAGGCGTCGGCGGTGACCGGCAGGGGCTCCCGGCCCGGCTGATCGAGCGCCCGGCCCAGCGCCCCGAAGTCGCGCGGCAGGTCGACGAAATGGAGCCCGGACGCCGAGCCATCGCTCGCGCTGGCCCGGGGCACGAGGCGGTCGCCGCGGAGCTCGAAGATGCCGACCGCGAGGAAGGGCCCGCGCTCCCGGATCGTTCGAGCCGCGGCCGCGAGCGTCCGGTCGACGCCCGTCGAGGATCCGCCGATCCGGCCCAGCTCGGCGAGCAGCCGGCGGTCGGCCCGGTGGCTTTCGGTCGAGGCGTCGTCGCCGTACGTGAGCGCTTCGGCGACCGGGGCCTGGAGCGCCGGGCCGTCGCCGGTCAGCCGCTCGAACGGTCGGCGGGCGGGCGCGCCCGGCGACCCATCGAGGGCGCCGCCCTGGGCTGCCGCCAGGAATCGCTGGAGGTCGCCGATCCGGTAGCGCCGGTCGCCGCGGGGGTTGATCCGGTAGTAACGGAGACGACCGGCGTCGCTCCAGGCCCGGATCGTGTTCGGGTGAACGCCCAGGAGACGCGCGGCCTTCGTGACGGAGAGCGTGGCGTCGATCGGGCGTGGCGGGAGGGTCGTCGGCACTCGCTGGCTCGTGGAGGAAATGTCAACTCGGTGAGCCGGAGCCTATCGATCTCACAGTTCTTGCCAATAGGACCTTGGTACCGAGCGTTTTCGCCCGGCTGGGCGGCGAGGTGACGAGGGGGGCTGTCCGAGGTGGAGCGGCGGCGATCGCCGTCTCGCGTACGCGGGCGCGCCGGCGCACCGCTTCCGACGGCACGCTCAGGTCAGCGGCGAGGCCGCTCCTCGGACGGGCCGCCGGTCAGGCGCACGTACAGGCTCGTCGCGACGCCCGCGGCGATCGCGATCGCCGCGACTGCCAGGAGCGCGATGCCGGGTTCGCCGACGAGGCCCGGGCCCTCGCCGCTGCTGCGCGGGTCGCCGCCGACGGCGCCCGGTGAAGGGGAGGCCCCCAGCGCGACCGGGACGAGGGCGCCGGCGACCGCCGGCAGGAGCGCGTCGACGACGGCCCAGGCCACGCCGACGAGGATGAGCACCACGCCGGCGACGAGTGCCAGCGCCGCCAGCCGCGGGCGGCCGCTGCCGCCGGCCAGGACCCGCATCGCCTCGGGTGGCTCGAGCGTCGTGAGAACGAGGGGTCGGCCGAGGCCGGCGGTCATCCGCAGGTCGCCGCTCGTCGCTCCGTCGCCCGCCGGCACGCCGAGGACGATCGCGTGCTCGACCGACGATACCTGCTCGACGAGCGCCCGGACCGGTGTCTCGGGCGCGAGCGATGGCGGCGCCCGCTCGCCGAGATCCCGTGCCGCGCCGGCGGATTCACGGGGGACGACGACGAGGCCGTCGGCCAGCGCATCGGCGTCCACCGCGATCCCGTCGAGACCCTCGCGGACCTCGAAGGGAACCGCCTCGCGCGAGTCCTCGAAGTCGGTCCAGCTCCGGCCCGACCGGGCCTGGAGCCGCGTGCGCCGGAAGACGAGCGGCCGGTGGTCGGCGTCCTCGAACTCGTCCTCGGCGTCGATCCGGCCGTCGACACGAACGTAGCGACGCGTTCCGGCCGCCGCGAGCGCGCGTGCCTCGGCGACGCTGACTCGAGGCGTGGAAGCGATGAGCCGCCCGACCCGGTAGCGGGCGCCGAGCGAGCGGAGAACCGCCGCTCCGAGGACGACGGCGGCGCCGCCCGCGGCGATCAGGACGAGGGGGATCACGACCGGGATCATAGGGCCGACGCACCGGACCTGCCCCGGACATGGAAGGGCCCGAAGGAACCTACTCGCGGCGTGGGCGTTGATGCGATCGCTGCCGTTAGCCTGCGCTCGGCCCCTCCGGGCTGACATCAACGCTACCGTCCGACCGGGGACCGGGTCAACCCTTCTTGTCCACGAGATGTGCCAGAGCCGGTTCGGTTATCCACGGGCTGTCCCCAGACGGTGGCGCGGAGGGCCCGCGCCGAGCGCCGGATCGCCCAGCGGCGGCGCCGCCAGCCCGGCGGACCGGCTCAGCCCGTCGGCCGCCCCGTCGAGGGATCGATCGCGCTCACCTGGCCGCCGAAGCTCGTCAGGACGAGGCGCCCGCCGATCATCTCGACCTCGATCACGACGTCGCTGTGGGCGATCCGCCAGGCGACCTGCCCGTCGGGCTCGAGGGCGAACGTCTCGATCTCGGCCTGGGCGATGACATGCGGCAGCCGCGGCGAGCCGAGGACCGCGAGCAGCGGCGTCGCCGAGCGGTGCGACCAGCGAAGCTTCCCGCTCCGCGCGTCGAACGCGTAGGTATGGAAGCCGTACTTGACGACGAAGAGCGCGTGGTCGTCCCACAGCAGGCCGGCCGGCTCGTCGTGGATCGTCGAGGCGAGGCGGGCCGTCCACGAGCCTCCCGGCCCGTCGATCCGGACCTCCGCCCTGCAGAGCGGCTCGTAGTCGGCCGCGACGATCGGGCCGTGCTCGACCAGCGCACCGCCGGCTTCGGAGAGGGCGAAGACCGCGGGGCCCTGGCCGCTGCCCGCCCAGCGCCATCGAGCCCGGAGGCCACCGGGATAGGCGACGGTCGCGTCGCGCGGTTGGGCGCCCGCTCCGGGCGCGCTCACACTCCCGCGATCGAGGTCGTCGGCCGGCCCTCCGACGTCCCGGCACGCTCGGCCTCCACGTCGGCGGCGCGGCGTTCCTCGGTGATCGGGGCCACGACGGCATTTGCCAGAGTACGAAGCGTCGCCGGGGGCACGGGAAAGACCGCGGTCGGCGACCCGGCTGCGGCCCAGACGGTCTGGTAACGCCCGAGGTCGGGATCCATGATGACCCGGACGGCCCCGACATGGCCGATCGGAGGGATCCCGCCGATCGTGAACCCGGTGAGCTCGTTCGCCTCGCGGGCGGTCGCCCGGCGTACGTCGCGCTCGCCGCTGACGGCCGCCAGTCGGGCAAGGTCGACCCGGTTGTGACCGGCGACGAGGCAGACGATCGGCTCCAGGCCTCCGCCGTCGGCCGGCGCGACGAACACGAGCGATTTGACGATCTGGCCGAGCTCCGCGCCGAGGGCCGCAGCCGCCTCCTCGGCGGTGTGCGTCGACTGGCCGAACGCGGTCACCTCGAGCGTCACGCCCTTGCGGGCTGCGGCTTCGATGACGCGCTGGATCGCGGGGTTGTCGCTCGGCTCGGGCACGAATCGAGTCTAGCATCCGGCGGACGGCGGTCCGCGACGGTAGGATCGGGCGTCATGCACGCGATCCTGTTCGACTGGGACGGAACGCTCGTCGATTCGCTCGGCGCATTTCACGCCGCCAATGCCACCGTCATGGCGGCCTTCGGGCTGCCCTTCGACGAGGTTCTCTATCGCCGCAACTACGTACCCGATTGGCGCCTGATGTACCTCAGGCTCGGCGTACCGGGCGATCGGCTCGACGAGGCCAACGAGCTGTGGCACGCCTCCTACGCGGCCGCCGCCGAGGTCGCCGCGTTCGACGGCGTCGCCGCCGCGCTCGAGACGCTCGCCGCGACCGGGGCCCGGCTCGGCATCGTGACGGCCGGCGATCGGCGCATCGTCCTGCCGCAGCTCGAGCGGACCCGCCTGGGGGACCTGCTGCCGACTCGCGTGTTCGGCGACGACCTCGACGTCCACAAGCCCGACCCGGCCCCGCTCCGGCGGGCCCTTTCCCTCCTCGGGCTGGGAGACCGACCGCACGACGTCGCCTACGTCGGCGACGCTCCCACCGACATGCTCATGGCCCGGAAGGTCGGCGTCCATGCGGTCGGCATCGCGTCGGTTCTCGGCGACCCCGACGAACTTCTCGAGGCCGGCGCTCACGAGGTCGCCGCCTCCGTGCCCGACTGGGCCGCCCGCCACCTCGCGACGAGGGCGGCCGCGGGATGACCGGCAGGCGGCGGACCATCGTCCTCGCCGACGGCGACGTGGCTGCCCGCTCGGCGCTCGATCTCGCCTGGCCCGGCTGGGCCGACGGCGTCGACCGCGTCGTCGCTGCCGACGGCGGCGCCCGCCATGCCCCCGAACTGGGTCTCGCGATCGACCGCTGGGTCGGCGACGGGGACTCCCTGGCGGCCGACGAGATCGAGCGGCTCCGCACGGCCGGGACTCGCGTGGATCTCGTTGAGCGCGACAAGGATGAGTCGGACACGGAACTGGCGATCGACGCCGCGATCGCCGACGGCGCCGACGAGATCGTCGTCCTCGGCGCCTTCGGCGGCCCGCGGCTCGACCACGCGATCGCCAACCTGTCGCTGCTCGGCCACCCTGGGCTCGGCCGTCGACCGATGATCCTCCTCGACGGCGGCGCCCGGGTCCGTCTCGTCGACGCGCCCGACCCCGACGGGCGGCCCATCCACGTCCCGCTGCCGGGCCGCGTCGGCGACCTCGTCTCGCTCATCCCGTTCGGGGTGGACGCCGAAGGCGTCCGTACGGACGGCTTGCGGTATCCGCTCCGCGGCGAGACGCTCCGGAGCGGCCCCGCGCGCGGCCTGTCGAACGTCCGGCTCGCCGCCGACGCATCGGTTACGGTGGGGCGCGGTCGCCTGCTCCTGATCGAATCGCCTGCTAGGCTCTCGAGATGAGCATGCCCGCCGTGGGCGACCGGGCTCCTGAGGTCGCTTTGCCGGACGAGACCGGCACGGTCCACCGGCTCACCGACCAGGCCGGCCGCTGGACGATCCTCTACTTCTACCCGAGGGACGACACGCCCGGCTGCACGGTCGAGGCGTGCGAGTTCCGCGACGCGAACGAGACGATCGTCGAGCGCGGCGCGGACGTGTGGGGCGTCAGCCCCCAGGGCGCCGGCAGCAAGCGGGCGTTCCGCGAGAAGTTCGGCTTGCCGTTCACGCTCCTCGCGGACGAGGACCACCGCGTCGCCGAGGCCTACGGGTCGTGGGTCGAGAAGCACAACTACGGGAAGACGTACTGGGGAACGGCGCGCACGACGTTCCTCATCGATCCCGACGGACGCGTCGCCCGCGTCTGGCCGAAGGTGAAGCCCGAGGGCCACGCGGCCGAGGTGCTCGCCGCCCTGGCCGAGGAGCAGCAGGCGCACCCGGCGTGATCGCCGCTGTCGCCCGGAATCGAACGAGACTTCGCTCGTGGGGGGAGACGAGCGAAGCCTCGGGCCTCATCATAATCGCGATCTCGCACCGCGCAACCGCGATTCGGCGCGCGGGACGGCCGTTGCGGTGAGTGAGACGCCGCACGAGGCGCGTGAGACGCCGCACGAGTGGCGGCCCGCCCGTTTTCTGGTGATCGTCGCCCACCCGGACGACGCCGACTTCGGTCCGGCCGCGACCGCTGCCCGCTGGATCGATGCCGGATCGACCGGCCGGCTCGTCTGCTGCACGAGCGGCGACGCCGGCGGCGAGGATCCCGATCTCGATCCGGTCGAGCTGGCCGCGCTGCGCGAATCCGAGCAGCGGGCGGCCGCCGAGATCGTCGGCTACGAGGGCGTGGCGTTCCTCCATCAGCCCGATGGAGCCCTCGCCAACGACCTCGCCCTGCGCGAGCAGCTCGTCCGCGAGATCCGGACGTTCCGGCCCGATGCCGTCCTGGCCAGCGACCCGGAGGTCGTCTTCTACCGCGACGGCGGGGTCAACCACACCGACCATCGGGCCGCCGGCCTGGCGGCGACCGACGCCGTCTATCCGGCTGCCCGCAACCCGATGGCCTTTCCGTGGCTCGCTCGCAGCGGCCTCGCCCACCATGTCGTACGGCGGCTCTACCTGTTCTGGCCGAACGAGCCGAACGTCCGCGTCGACGTCACGGCGACACTCGAGCGCAAGCTCGCCGCACTCCGGGCGCACGCCAGCCAGATCAAGCATCCCGATCGGCTCGAAACGAGGATCCGGGAGTGGGCCGCGAGCGAGGGCGGGCCGATCGGCGTCGAGTTCGCCGAGGCGTTCCGGCTCGTCGTCATCGAAGAGGACGAGGACGAGGGGCCGAGCCTCGATGCCGTCGAGGAGACGCAGGCCGCGGTCGCGGAACGCCCGGCGTAGGTCCGGCGGGGATCGGGCGTTTGGAGTCCGGCGCGGAAGGGGTCGTTGGGGTCGGTGACGGGTCAGTCGGCCGAGAGCAGCAGCGGCCGGATCGTGCCCCACTCGTTCCAGAGCTCGGTCAGGCCGTCGGCACGCCGGCCGAGCATCGAGATCAGCTCGCCGAGGGAGAGCGAGCCGGCCGCCTCCCAGACGTATTCGTCGGCGGCGACCGTCACGTCGCGCAGGAGACCCCGCATCTCCTCCTCGTTCGGCCAGGTCCGGATGCGCATCGGGTCCAGACCGGCATAGCCGACCGCGAGCGAGAGGTCGCGCTGGCCCGGGACGCGGTCGTCGGCCCACTCACCGAAGCCGTCGTGGCGGTACCCGAGCGATGACAGCGCCGCACTGATGTCCCGGCACTGGGCCCGGTTGAACATGCCCCAGAAGGGGTGCTCACTCGGGTAATCGAACGCCGAGGCCTCCATCGCCCGCGCGACGAGCGCCTCGACGAGCCCGCCGAGGGCCGCCTGCCAACGCCGCCGTTCCCCCTCGTCGTCGCCAGCCAGCCGGGCCACCGTCCGGGTCATGACGTCCCGATCCCCGCGGAGGAGCCGGATGATCGCCGCGTCCTCGCCGGCACGCGAGGCCATCGGGCTCGCGAGCGCGCCGTCGTCCTCGCCCATGTACGCCACGGCGGCCCCGACCGGAGGCTCCGCGGCGGTCGCCTCGGCGGCCGCCGCGATGCCGGCGGCGACCCGGGCCGATTCCTCCTGGCAGGCGGCGACGGCCTCGCGGGCCGCCACGCAGGCCTCCTCGGCCGTCTCGGCGGATATCCGGGCCGCGTCGGCCTCGACCGCCAGCCGCTCGAGCGCCGGAGCGAGGTCGGCGGCCGCCGCGCGATGGCGCTCCGCCTGGACGCCCGCTTCACGAGTCGCGTGGTTGATCCGGTTGATCTCGGTCAGCCAGTCCCGGGCCGCGGCCTCGATCGCCTCGCGTGTCGTCGCGGCGGCTCGGGCAACCCTGAAGGCCTGCTGGGCCGCCTCCTTGGCGGACCGGACCGTCCGGGGATCGGCCGCCGTCGCCTCCTCCTCGGCCCGACCCACATGGTCGTCGTAGGCGCGCTGGGCCGCCCGCAGCGCCTCGACCGCCTCGCGCGCCCCCTCCCGTGCCCGCGTCGAGACCGCGCAGCGCTCGTCGGCGATGCGCCGCTCCTCGAAGCAGCCGTCGGCGAGGTCCGGCCCGCCTCCGGGGCCGGCGGTCGGGGTCGCCGGATCGACGGATGCGGCAGCGGTCGGAGCGCCCTCCGATGAGCCTGCGACCGATGACCCGCCGCCCGATGATTCGGCACCGCCCGTCGGGACGCCGGCCGACGACCCGGCCCCCGGCTCGCCGGTCGCGACCGCGACGCCCCGGGGGATCACCCTTGTCGCCGGGGGTGCCGCGGCGCGGAGCGATGCCATCTGAGGATCCGGTTCGCGGGCGATGGAGATTCCGACGAGCGCGGCCGGCTCACCGGCGGTCGACGCGGCGGAGGGCATCAGGCGGAACGGGGCACCTGATCCCGAACCCTGAACAGGCGTTCGATTCATGGCATCGTCGCCGGCCGCCGGGACGTCGGTCCCCCCGATCGTGGCGGTCCCCGTGGCCGGCTCGGCCGGCGCCTGCCCGCCGAGCTCGCGATCGACCCAGCGACGATCCGCCGGCCCGCCACGGGCCGGTCCCGGCATCTGGTCGAGGTCGCGAGCGTCCGGCGACACGACCGAACCACGGGGTGGGATCGAGTTCGGGGCGACCGTGACCCGGATCTCGCGGCGGCTCGGCGCCCCGGCCCGGCGGACCTGGACCAGCGCGGCTCCCGCCGCCGCGCCCAGCACCAGCCCGAGCGCCAGAAAGGCGAACTCGCTCGCGGTCACGCTCCGCCGTTCTCCTCGGCCGACCGGCTGTCCGGTGCGGCCATCTGCGGGAGGACCCTCAGGGCAGCGTAGCTGCGCCTTCGGCCAAGGTCAAATCCGGCCGCGCGGCCGTGCTTTGCGCCAGTTCCGAAGCGGGTGGTAGATTGATCGGGCCGGCCACGGCAAGCTCCGTCGTGCCCGGACCCCGGGTACCCAGCGAAGAGAAAGGCACGTCCTCGACCTTGGCCATCGACCCGTTCCAGGAGTTCCTCGTCCAGCCCGTCGACGCGTCCTGGCTCCAGTGCAACATCGAGTGCCAGGAGGCGTGTCCGGTCGGGACGAACTGCCGCGGCTATCTGAACCTCGCCGCCGAGGGCCGGTTCGAGGAGGGGTACATCCTGTCCCGCGAACCGAACCCGGTCGCGGCAATGTGCTCCTACGTCTGCTCCGCGCCGTGCGAGCGAGCCTGCCGCCGCGGCGACATCGACCGGCCGCTCGCGATCCGGGCGATGAAGCGGTTCCTCGTGGAGTGGCATGAGGCCTCGGGCATCCCCGACGTCATGCCCCAGATCACGCCGCGCGAGGAGCGCGTGGCCGTGGTCGGCGCCGGCCCGGCCGGGATCTCGGTCGCCCGCGAGCTCGGCATGAAAGGCTTCAAGGTCACGGTGTTCGACTCGCTGCCCTACGGCGGCGGAACGATGCTCATCGGCGTCCCGGCCTTCCGCCTGCCGCGCGAGGCGATCGAGATGGACGTCCGCCTCGTCGAGCGGCTCGGCGTGACGTTCGTCTTCAACACGACGATCGGCAAGGACATTTCGTTCGAGCAGCTCCAGCGCGACTTCGACGCCGTTGCGATCACC
>DASTVH010000040.1:0-8634 GCA_035759195.1 Candidatus Limnocylindrales bacterium | reverse complement strand
CTCGGCCTCAGCTGGCAGCGGCGGGCCACGAGCGTCCTGGATCTCCGCGGCGGTCCGGAATGGGCCCGCTGGTGGATTGGCGGCGCCTTCAACTACGCGGAAGCCGCGACCGGGTCCCGGGCGACGCGCGACCCGGAGGGCGAGGCGCTCGCGTGGGAGGGCGAGCCGGGCGACGTCCGGACGCTCACGAACGCCGAGCTCCGGGCCGCCGTCGAGCGGGCGGCGGCGGCGTTCCGGGCCCTCGGCGTCGAGGTCGGCGATCGCGTCGGCGTCTTCCTTCCGATGCTGCCCGAGACGGTCGTCACGGTCCTCGGGCTCGGGCTGATCGGGGCGATCTACACGCCGATCTTCTCGGGCTACGGCGCGCCGGCCGTCGCGGCCCGCCTCGCCGACAGCGGCGCGCGCCTGCTCGTCACGGCCGACGGGTTCTGGCGCCGGGGCGGCCCGGTCGCGATGAAGGCGGTCGCCGATGAGGCGGTTGCCGCGGCGCCGTCCGTCGAGCGCGTCGTCGTCGTCCGGCGGCTCGGCGAGGCCGCGCAGAGCATGCCCTGGACCGGCGGGCGCGACCTGACCTGGGACGATGCGATGGCAGCCGCGGCCGGCGTCGGCCCGCTGCCGACCGGCCCGACCGACCCCGAGACGCCGTACATGCTGATCTACACCTCGGGGACGACCGGCCGACCGAAGGCGGCGGTCCACGTCCACGGCGGCTTTCCGATCAAGGGTGCCCAGGACCTCGCCCACACGTTCGATCTGCGCCCCGGCGACGGGCTCTTCTGGTTCACGGACCTGGGCTGGATGATGGGGCCGGGGGCGATCTCGGGGTCGCTCCTGCTCGGCGCGAGGCTCGTGATGTACGAGGGCGCCCCCGACTTTCCGGGGCCGGACCGGCTGTGGGCCGTCGCGGCTCGCCACGGGGTCACCCACCTCGGCCTGTCGCCGACGGTCATTCGGGCACTCATCCCCCACGGCCCTGAGCCGGTCCGCGCGCACGACCTGTCGAGCGTGCGGGTCCTCGGCTCGACCGGCGAGCCCTGGGACCCCGACTCCTGGTGGTGGTACTTCCGCGAGGTCGGTGGCGGCCGATGCCCGATCGTCAACTACTCGGGCGGGACCGAGGTGTCCGGCGGAATCGTCGGCTGCAACCTCCTGGCGCCGATCCGGCCGGCCTCGTTCAACGGTCCATGTCCCGGCACGGCCGCCGACGTTGCCGGCCCGGACGGCGCGACCCTCCGCGGTGAGGTCGGCGAGCTCGTCGTGCGCCGTCCCCAGCCGGGCCAGACGCGCGGCTTCTGGAACGATCCGGAGCGCTACCTCCAGACGTACTGGGGGCGTTTCCCCGGGACCTGGGTCCACGGCGACTGGGCGATCGTCGACGGCGACGGCTACTGGTATATCCGGGGCCGCTCCGACGACACGCTCAAGATCGCCGGCAAACGCGTCGGGCCGGCCGAGGTCGAGGCCGCGGCGACCGCGCATCCGGCCGTCGTCGAGGCGGCCGCGATCGGCGTCCCCCATGCGGTGAAGGGCGAGGCGATCGTCGTCGTCTGCACGCTTCGCCGGGGCGCAACGGCCGACGACGACGTCCGGGCGGCGATCGGCCGGCGGGTCGTCGAGGACCTCGGCAAGACGCTCCGCCCGGAGGCCGTCGTCGTCGTGCCGGCGCTGCCAAAGACCCGCAGCGGCAAGATCATGCGGCGCGTCGTCCGGGCCGCGTTCCTCGGCCTGGACCCGGGCGACCTGTCGGCGCTCGACGACCCGACGACGATCGAGGCGATCCGCGCGGCCGGCCCGGCCGCCACGGGCGGGCCGGAGATCCACCTGCCGACCGCGGACCACGGAGACGACCCATGACCCGAAGCCTGCTCCTCGTCGGCACCTCGAAAGGCGCCTTCATCCTGGAGAGCGACGGCGACCGCCGGGAGTGGACGATCCGCGGCCCCCTCTGCGACGGCTGGCCGATCCACGACCTGCAGTGGGACCCCGCGACCAGCTCGATATACGCGGCGGGCGGCTCGCCGTGGTATGGGCCCGCCGTCTTCCGGAGCGACGACCTCGGGGCGACGTGGAGCCACTCCTCGGAGGGCCTGACCTACGGTGACGAGGGCCCGAAGATCCCGACCGTCTGGAACGTGACCCCGGCCCACGCCGCAATCTACGCCGGCGTCGAGCCGGCCGGCCTGTTCCGGAGCGAGGACGGGGGTGCGACGTGGCGGCACGTCCCAGGCCTGCGCGAACATCCAAGCCGGCCCGGCTGGCAACCGGGAGCGGGCGGGCTCATCTGCCACACGATCGTCCCCCACCCGACCGACGAAGCGCGGATGTGGGTCGCGATCAGCGCCGTCGGCACGTTCGCGACCGAGGACGGCGGGGCGTCGTGGGAGGCTCGGAACCGGGGTGTCGCCGCCTGCTTCAGCCCGGACCGCTACCCGGAGACCGGCCAGTGCGTCCACAAGCTCGTGATGGCCGCCGGCGACCCGGATCGGCTGTACCAGCAGAATCACTGCGGCGTCTATCGCTCGCTCGACGCGGGGCGGCAGTGGGTCGATGTGAGCGCCGGTCTTCCATCCGAGTTCGGCTTCGTCATGGCCGCTCACCCCCGCGACCCGACGAGCGCCTGGGTGATCCCGCTCACCCATCCCGAGGAGGGCCGCCTCGCCCCCGACGGGGCGCTCGCGGTCTGGCGGACCCGCGACGGCGGCGACGGCTGGGAGCGCCACGGCGACGGACTGCCCCAGAAGAACGCCTTCGTCGGCGTGCTGCGCGAGGCGCTCGCCGTCGACCGGCGCGACCCGGTCGGCGTGTTCTTCGGGACCAGCACCGGCCAGCTCTACGGGTCGGCCGACGAGGGTGTCACGTGGCGCCTCGTCGCCGACCACCTGCCGCCGATCTGGGGCGTCGAGGCCGTCGCCCTCGACTGACCGATCGATGCCCGTCACGGTGATCCTGCCGCGCTCGCTCGTCTCGCTCATCCCCGGGACGCGTCATGCCACCGAGGTCGACGCGGCCACGGTGCGGGAGGCGATCGACCGGCTCGACGAGCTGACGCCCGGCCTCCGCAACCGCCTCGTGGACGCCGGCCCGGTGCTCCGCCGGCACATCAACGTCTACGTCGATCGCGAGCCCGCCACGCTCGACACCCCGCTCCCGCCCGGCGCGACCGTCCACGTCATCCCCGCGGTGTCGGGCGGCTGAGGGTCAGCTCACCGTCGCGAGCGCCACCTCGAGCGGGTCGAAGGATTCTGTGCGTTCGGCGACGGTGTCGGCGCCGAGCCGGACGCGCTCTCCGGCGTCCGGCGGATCGCCCAGGACCGACCGCCACCCGTCGTCGGCGAGGCGCTCGAGCGTCGCGACGGCGGCGGTCACGGTGGCCCGCGCGTGGTCGAGCGCGACGCCGGCCAGCCCCGATGGCTCGCGGGCCGAGCCCAGCTCCGCGGCGACGCCGGCCGCCAGACGCGATGCGGCGATGGCCCGGGCCGTGTCGCGGCCGGCGCGGCGCAGGATCAGGGCACTCTCGGGGCCCGCCGGCGCGACCGCCGCCACGATCGCGGACCACGTATCCGACGCGCCCCTCCGCGCATCGGCGGGCGGCTCCTCGAAGCCCAGGGCGACGTCGGGGTGGAGCGCCCGGCGAACCGTGACCTCCGCGAGGGCGCGGGCGGCGGGGTTGGACTCTCCGACAAGCCACGGCGGCATCGCGCCGACGACGAGATGGTCGCCCGGCAGCCCGTTGCCACGGGCGACCGCGATCGCGAGCGCCTGCAGGGCGAGGGCCCGACCCGCCCGAGTCGCCGGGTCGGACGGAATCCCGCGGGCGAGGTCCGGCGCGACGACCAGGGGACCGGCCGTGAGGGCGAGGGCGACGCCCGCCCGGCCGAGGAGCGCGTGGGCGAACGCATGATCGGCGAGGGCCCGCTCGGGGGCGACGCGGCCGTTGACGATCTCGGCGAGCGGATCCGATTCGGCCAGATCGACCCGCTCGAAGGCGGCAACGACCGCCGATTCCGGAGCGCCGAGCGGCGGTGCCGTCGTCGCCATCCGGACATAGTTCCGGCGCTGGGCGGCAATCTCGTCGAGGCGCCCGCGCAGCGCCGCGAGCGCTCGCTGGCTGCCGGTCGGTGCCCGCTCCGCCCGTTCGGCGGCCGTCTCACCATCGCTCGGCCGCCAGATCGGTGCCTCGAGCCCGGCGTCCCTGAGGCGGTCGGCCAGCTCCCGCCCGATCGGCACATCGACCTGGACCAGATCGGCGCCGGCCTCGAAGATCCCGCCGATGGTCGCAAGCGCATCCTCGATCTCGGGGTCGACGATCGTCGTCCCGATCCAGGGCCGGCCGGGTTCCCCGAGCACGTCGAGGAGCTCGCGACGCGCCGTCCGGTTGGCATCGATCCGCTCGAGGGCGGCGGCGGTCAGGCGCCGGGCCTCCTCTTCGGCGATCGCCCGGCGGTCGGCCTCGCGGAGCAGCTCTGCCTCGAGGCCCAGGTCGACCGCGCCCGAGGCGACGTCGAGGGCGAGCTGCTGGGGCGTCAGGTCGTACTCGACGAGCGCCATGGCGAACGGCATGACGACGCCCCCGCCGAGCCGCTCCGTCCGGCCGCCGAGGTAGCGGTCGACGGCGGACCAGGCGAGGGGCCGGCCGGCAGCGTCGAGACCCGAGACGCCGAACATCCGGAGCAGCGCCCGCTCCCGCCCGACGGTCGTCGATGCCCGGGCCCGGCCGGCCCAGGCACCGGCCAGCGTCTCGGCCCGCTCGGCGAGGCGATCGAGGGGTCCGAGCGAGCCGGCGGCGGTCATCGTTCGCCGCCCGCCGGTCCGGATCGGCGACGGGAGGGCGCGGCGGGCGTCCTGGGCACGGCATCCCTCGCGGTGGACCGCGGCCGGCCCGTCAGTCGGTCGCGGCGCGCGATCATCGGCCCCAAGTATGGCTCCCGGCGGGTCACCGCGATCAATGGGGAACCCGCCCTACGCCGGGGTCTCCGTGTCGGCCGCCGCCTCACGCGCAACCTCGCCGACCCAGACGTGTCCGTCGGCGAAGCGCTCCAGCTTCCAGATCGGCGCTCGCGCCTTCGTCTCGTCGATTGCGTAGCGGGCCGCGGCGAACGCCGCGTCGCGATGCGGCGCGACCGCGACGACGGCGACGCTCGCCTCGCCGAGCGGTACCTCGCCGGTCCGGTGGACGATCGCGATCCGGTCGACCCCGAACCGCTCGGCGATCTCGTCCGCGATCTGTCCGAGGATGCGGGCGGCCATCGACTCGTGGGATTCGTATTCGAGTGCGTCGACCGAGCGGCCGGCGTGACGGGCTGCCTCCGCTTCCTGCCCCGGGGCCGGTGTTCCCGGCGTGACCCGCGTCCGGCCGACGAAGCCGACGATCGCGCCGTCCTCGTCGGTCGCGAGCCGGTCGCCGAGCTCGCCGATGAGGGCGCTGGTGAACGGCTCGTCGCGGAGCTCGAGGATCCGGCGGGCGGCCGGTTGGCGGCCCGGCCCGGCGCCGCCGCTCACCGGCGGAATGACGGCGAGCTCGCGCGCCCCGCCGATCGGGGTGGTGGGGTCGGCGTAGTCGCCGTCGAGGGCGAAGCGGACGAAGGCGCGGCCCGGCCCGAGTCTCGGGTGGAGGGCCACGAGCGCCTGCCAGGCCGTTTCGATCGTCGCGTCGTCGGGCAGCTCGACCTCGAGCTGACGCGTGCCCGCGACCTCGCGCTGGATGGCGAACAGGCGAACGCGGATCGACGGCATCAGACCAGCAACCCGGCGCCGAAGTAGAGGCCCGCCGCGAGGATCGTCCCGGCCGCGATCGAGCCGACGTTGATGTAGAGCAGCCCGGTCGCCGATTCCATCGAGCGGGTTCGCGCAGTCTGGACGGCCGCCCACGAGACGATGAGCGGGAAGATCAGCCCGACGATCAGCCGGAGCCAGACGAAGAAGGCCCACTGGCCGACGAGGACGCCGAACGGGGGACCGCCGGCCGGACCGGCCCCCGTGGCGGCCCAGACGGCGAACAGGACGACCTGGAGCGCGACGACGGCCAGGAGCGCCCGGGCGATGAGGATGAGCGGCGCCTCGGGCAGCTTCGGCGTCACGAGGTACCAGTGGCCGAGGATCATCGCCGCGAAGACGCCGCCGGTCGCGATCGCGAGGACGACGAGCTGGAGGAGCAGCGGCACGGCGCCGAGCGCGCCGCCGCCCCAGCCGAGCGCACCGAAGAGCAGGGTCGCGCCCGCGGCGGCGACTCCTGCGCCGGCGAGGGCCGGGGCGCGACCGCCCCGGGCGAGGGCGACCGTGTAGGCCGCCGCCAGGACGAGGAATGCGACAAGGGCAATGCGGCGGGGCGTGTCGAACGCAGGGTCGGCGACGATCGGGGAGTTCCCGAGTGTCGCGGGGAGGGCCTGGTCGGACAGCCACGCGAGGAGGCCGATGGCGACCGAGCAGCCGGCGGTGAAGGCGAGGAAGCCGCGCGTGGCCGCCGTCCGCAGGCGGGCCAGCACGACGGCCGCAAACGACCCGATCGCAACGGACGTGAGGAGCGTCCAGTTGATGAACGCGAGGTTCTCGGCGATCCGCTCGGCAGGCACCGTTCGAGTGTAGCCGTCGGGGCGTTCCCGGCCGCTGGGCCTGACCGCGCGGAGTGGTCGATCGGCCACAGACGAGCACGTCTGCATCGCCGTTCAGGCCGCCTCTGGGTCGGCTGGCGACGTCGTGTGCTCGAATGTTCCGGATCGAGCACCCACGTCGTTTCGTGGTTCGGTCCGGCGCGTCCGCGGCGGACTACGATGAGCGGCGTATCGCTTGGAGGTGATTCCGTTGACGCTGGCAGCCGACACGACGTTCACCTGGTACGGCCACTCGGCGTGGGAGGTGCGAACGCCCGGCGGGCGGACGATCCTGTTCGACCCCTGGTTCGGGAACCCGAAGAGCCCGAAGGCGCCCGACGAGGTCGCCGTCTGCGACCTCATGCTCGTCAGCCACGGGCACTTCGACCATTTCGGCGACGCACTCGCGATCGCCAGCAGGACCCGCCCGACCTGGCCCTGCATCCACGAGCTCAGCCTGTGGCTGGAACGCAACTACGCCCACAAGGACGGCCTGATCGGGATGAACAAGGGCGGCACGGTCGACGTCGACGGCATCCGCGTCCGGATGGTCCACGCCGACCACTCGGCCGGCGACATCTACGCCGCCGCGGAGTCGCCGCTCTATCTCGGCGAGCCGGTCGGCTTCATCGTCGACCTCGAGAACGGCTTCCGCTTCTACTTCGCGGGCGACACGGAGCTGTTCGGCGACCTGCGGCTGATCGGCGAGCGGTTCAGGCCGCAGCTGGCGTTCCTGCCGATCGGCGGCCACTTCACGATGGATCCCCCGGCGGCCGCCTACGCGATCGAGATGCTCGGCGTCAAACACGTCGTCGGCATGCACTACGGGACGTTTCCGGTGCTGACGGGCACGCCGGACGCGCTCCGCAGCGAGCTCGCCGCGAGGGGCCTGTCGGACGTCGAAGTCCATTCGACCGAGCCTGGCGGGACGATCGGCTGAACCCGCAAGAGCGGGTGGGAGTCAGGGCCCGGTGGCGACCACGAGTTGCGGCGGATTCGCCCCTTCCCGGCTCGAGTAGTAGGCGCTGTTCGTGTTGCCGTCGGCGATCAGGAAGTCGAACGTCCCATCACCCGCGATCGAGCCCGTGAGGTCGATCTCGACCCAGGCCCCGGCGGCCACGGCGCCGACGTCCCGGATCGCCGGTCCGCTCGGCGCGGGCTGGTTGCCCCAGTTCAGGGTGGCTTCCTCCCAATCGCCGCTCGTCGGGTAGACGGTGCCGCCATCGGGGCTGGCGTCGGTGCAGAAGAGGCGCAACGTCGCCGAGCTCACCGATCCGCCCGTCCCGGTGACCGAGAATCGCAGGTATGTCCGATACGACCCGGTCGCGTCGAGGCGGACCCGCAACTCGGTGCTCGTCGCTCCGGACACCGATGTGGGCGAGCTCTGCATCGTCCGCGAGTCGGCCGTCGTGACGAACGTCAGGGTGCCCCCGGGCGGTGGAGTCGAGGGAGACGGGCTGGGGCTGGGCGACGGCGAGGGGCTGGGCGACGGCGAGGGGCTCGGCGACGGGCTGGGGCTCGGCGACGGGCTCGGCGAGGGACTGGGCGACGGCGAGGGACTGGGCGTCGGCGCGCTCCCGACGGTGATCAGGTCGGCTTTCAGCTCGTCGTCGGAGCCGGCCGCATTGGCGGCCGTCAACCGCACCGAATACGTCCCGGCCTCGGCGTACGTGAAGATCGGGTTCTGGGCCGTGGAGTCGATCGTTCCGTCCGCGTCGAAATCCCAGGCCCAGCTCGTGGGCCCGTTCGTCGACGCGTCGGCGAACTGGACCGTGAGCGGCGCCGGCCCGTCCGTCGGCGTCGCCGCGAAGTCGGCGACCGGCGCGACCGGCTCCGCCCCGCCGGCCTCGTCGCCGACGATGAGCTGCGGGGGATTCGCGCCCTCGCGGCTCGAGTAGTAGGCGCTGTTCGCGCTGTTGCTGTCGAGGGCAAAGGCGTACGTCCCGTTGCCCGTGACCGCCGCGCCCAGATCGACCTCGACCCAGGTCCCGGCGGCGGGGGTCGCGCCCACCGAGGCAACAGGTGTCACCGGCAGGGCCGGCGCGTT
>DASTVH010000039.1:0-4667 GCA_035759195.1 Candidatus Limnocylindrales bacterium | reverse complement strand
GCGCGGTCCCGTCCGGATCGGCTTCCCGGCGGTCCTCGGCCTCGCCGATCACGCCGCGGTCCTCGACGACGCGGCCCGCCTCCTGCCCGGACCGATCTTCGAGATCCCGCTCGTCCCACCGAGCATTCCCGGCATCCGCCTCTTCCGGGCGCTCCGGGCCGCCCTTCGCCGCCGCGGCGGCGGGCTCATGGTCGGGGAGCCGGTCATCCGGGTCGACGTGGAGGGCCGGCTGGTGACGCGGGTCGCGGCGTCGGCGGCGGTGCGCGAGCGCCGACTCCGGACCGGTGCGCTCGTCCTCGCCACCGGCGGGATCGCCGGCGGCGGCCTCGTCGGCCACGCCGACGGGCGCCTCGAGGAGCCGCTCCTCGGGCTGCCGGTGGAGGCGCCGTCCGCGGAGGCCTGGCTCGCGGAGGACCCGTCGGACCCGGCCGGTCACCCGCTCGAGGGGGCGGGGATCCGAACGGACCACGCGATGCGCCCGGTCGATCGGCGCGACAGGGTTGTTCTCGACAACGTGGGGGTCGTCGGTTCACTCCTGGCCGGCCAGCGCTATCTCGTCGAGCGGTGCGGCGACGGAGTGGCCGTTGCGAGCGGCGCCCGGGCGGCCGCCACCCTCGGCGAAGCACGCGCTGGCGGGAACCGCGACGCCGCCGCGACGGATGCCGCGTCCGCCCGTCGCCGCCGTGCCGCCCGGAAGACCGCATGACGATCCACGACGTCGTCCACGAGGCCTCGTACGAGGAGATCCCGCTCTCCGCCGACGACTGCCTCAAGTGCAACGTCTGCAACACGGTCTGTCCGGTCTCGCGCGTGACCGACCTGTTCCCGGGTCCGAAGTACGTCGGCCCCCAGGCCCAGCGCTTCCGCCTCGCGACGCTCGTGCCGCCGCAGAGCGAGGCGTCGCCGCGGGACGCGTCGCCCGACCACACGGTCGACTACTGCTCGGGCTGCGGGATGTGCACGATCGCCTGCCCGGCCGACGTGAAGATCGCCGAGATGAACAATCGGGCGAGGGCCGAGCTCAAGGCCGGCCACCGGCCGCGATTCCGCGACTGGCTGCTCGGCCAGACCGACCTCGTCGGGCGCCTCGGCGGCATCGTCGCGCCGCTGGCGAACTGGACGCTCCGCAACCGGCCGATCCGGGCGCTCATCGAGCTCGTCGTGGGCATCCACCGCCGGGCGCCGCTGCCGGCGTTCGCGGGCTCGACGCTTCCGGCTCGCCTCGAGCGCGAGCGGCGGGCGGGACGGGCCGCCGGGTACGTGCGCGGGTCGGCGGATGCGGGGAACGGCGCCGCGACCGGCGAGCCGACGCCTGATCGGGCCGTCGTCTTCTTCCACGGCTGCGCCGCGAACTACTACGAGCCGCATGTGGCGATGGCCGCGATCGAGGTCCTTCGCCGCAACGGATTCGAGTCGATCATCCCGCCCCAGGTCTGCTGCGGCCTGCCGCTGATGAACAACGGGATCTACGACGCGGCGCGGGGTCGGGCGGCCTCGAACCTGCCCGTGCTCGCCGCGTACGCGAGGCGCGGCTACCGGATCGTCGGGACCTCGACCTCGTGCACCCACACCCTCAAGGCCGAGTACCGCGAGATGCTCGACATCGACGACGACGACGCCCGAGCCGTCGCCGAGGCGACCTGGGACATCTGCGAGTTCCTTGTCGATCTCCACGATGACGGACGGCTCGACACCCGCTTCGGCGAGCTGGCCGAGACGCTGCCGTACCACGCGCCGTGTCAGCTCCGCGGCCACGGGATCGGGCTGCCGGCGATGGAGCTGTTCGGGCTCGTGCCGGGCCTGACCGCGATCGACATGGACCACGATTGCTGCGGCGTCGCCGGGACGTACGGGCTCAAGAAGGAGAAGTACGACATCGCGATGGCCGTCGGCGAGCCGCTCTTCGAGCGGATCCGCGAGACCGACTCGCCACAGGCCGCGTGCGACTCCGAGACGTGTCGCTGGCAGATCCAGACCGCCACCGACCGGCCGACGCGGCACCCGGTCGAGATTCTCGCAGCGGCCTACGCGGCCGGCGACCGAGCGGCGGAACAGGCGGCGTCGGCCCGACCGGCGGGCTGATGACCGACCTGGTCGTCGGGGGCGGGGCGGTCGGCAGCCTGATCGCCTGGGGCCTCGCCCGCGGCGGCCGGGACGTGGCGATCGTCCGGCGCCGGCTCGATGGGCCCGCGAGGCCGGCGACGGTCACGGTCGTCGGTCGGACCGGCGAGCGAGGTGACGCGGCCGTGACGGAGGTTCGGGGCCCGGCGGACCTCGCATCCGCGCCGGAGCTCATCGTGTTCGCCGTGAAGATGTTCGACCTCGAGGCGGCCGTCGCCTCGTGCGACACGTGGCCCGAGGCGGTCGCGCTGACGGTCTCGAACGGCGTCGGCGCCGAGGAGCTGGTCGCCGACCGCCGGAGCGGCGGGTTGATCGCCGGCTCGGTGACGGCTTCGGTCGAGGTCGCGCCCGACGGTTCGATCCACCGGCTCAACCGGGGCGGGATCGCGCTCGCACCGGTCCGTGGAGCGGTCGGCGGCCTGATCGAGACGCTGGTCCGCTCGTTCGGGACGGCCGGACTGCGGGCCGTCCGCCACGACGACGCCGCGGCGATGAAGTGGTCGAAGCTGGTCGCGAATCTCGTGGCGAACGCGACGAGCGCGATCGTCGACGTCTCGCCGGCCGACGTCTACGGCGATCCGGGCCTCTATCGCATCGAGCGGCGCCAGCTCCTCGAGGCGTTCGGGGTGATGCGACTGAAGGCGCTCGAGCCGGTGAGCCTGCCCGGTGTCGACGTGCGGCTGCTTCGGCTCGGGTTGCGGCTGCCCGACCCGCTCGTGCGCCCGATCATCCGGCGCGCCGTCGCCGGCGCCCGGGGCCGGAAGGACCCGTCCCTGCGCCTGCACGCGGGTTCGGGAAGCGGCCCGACCGAGGTCGCCTGGCTGAACGGGGCGGTCGCCGAGGAGGCCGCCCGCCACGGTCGTGCGGCGCCGGTCAATCGCCGGCTGGCTGAACTCGTCGCGTCGGTCGTGGCCGATCCCGAGCGCCAGAACTGGTTCCGCGGGCGGCCGGATCGGCTGGTCGAGGCGGTTGGCGCTCCGGACTGAACCCGCGACCGACTCCCGCCGGCTACGCCGCGCCGCCCGCCGGCGTCGGCCGCGACCCTATACTCGCGACCGATGAACGTCGGTGAGGCCGCGATCGCCGCTGTCGTGGTGGTGGTCGCCTACCTCATCGGCGGCATTCCCTGGGGCGTCGTCATCGCCCGGGTCACCGGAGGGCCCGACCCGAGGACCGTCGGCAGCGGCCGCACCGGTGGGGCGAACGTGATGCGCGCGCTCGGTCCGCGGGCGGCGGCGGCGTCGGGCCTTCTCGATGTGCTGAAGGGGGTCGTCGCGGTCGTGATCGCGATCGTCGTCGGCGCCGGGCTGCTCGTGCAGATCCTCGCCGCGCTCGCGGCGATCCTTGGGCACAGCCGCTCGGTGTTCATCGGGTTCTCGGGCGGGCGGGGCATCGCGCCGGGCTTCGGGGGGCTGATCGTCCTGCACCCGATCGCGGCGCTCGTCGTGCTGCCCGTGTTCGCGGTTGTGCTGCTCGTTGCGCGTTACTCGTCGCTGGCGTCATTGACGGCAACGGCCCTGGGGGCCCTCACGGTCGTCGTGACGGTCGTGGCGTTCGGGATGGAGCCGCTCCTCGCCCTCTACGCGGTCGCCGCCGCGGGCATGATCTGGCTGTTTCACATCGACAATATCCAGCGGCTGCTGGCGGGCTCCGAGCGACGGATCGAATTCCGGCGCCGGTAACCGAGACGAGTGGGGGCGGCTACGCCGAGTGCTAGACTGAGCCGCCTGTCGGGGCGTGGCGCAGTCTGGTAGCGCACCAGTCTGGGGGACTGGTGGTCGTCGGTTCAAATCCGGCCGCCCCGACCAATTCACGAATCGGCGGCCGCAGACCGAAAGAACGTCAGCGGCCGGGGCAGTCCGCGGTGGGGAGGACACGCCATGAAGCGACGCCTATCGGTCCCGTTCGCCCTGACGATGCTTCTCGTGGGTGGCTGCCAGGGACCGCTGGCCGGGTCGCCGTCGGGCGGTGTCGACTCGCCGTCCCCGGTGACGTCCGCCGAACCAACTCCCCCGAGCCCGACCTCGCCGGCGGCCCCGAGCACACTGGAGAGCCCGTCGCCGTCCCTCGCGCTGGCGCTCGAGGCGGGGGAGGTCGACGGACTCACGTTCGGGAAGCCTGCGGGCTGGACGACGGTCGGCGGAGCCGCGCCGGAAACCGCCGCCCTTGTCGAGGCCCTCCGAGCAGCCCAGGAGACGGCGGGAACCGAGCTGTTGGCGCCCGGTGTCGTGGCGGCCGAGATCGAGGGGATCAGCATGGTGGGGACCGGCGCCGTGGCTTTCGAGCCCGCGTCGATGGGTGTGGACGGCGCACTTGTCGTGACGGTAATCCCGAACGACGCGCTCCCGGCGGCGGACCGGTCCCTCCCGAGCCTCGAAACGGCGGTCACGGCCCAGCTCGACGCGATGGAGCCGACCGAGCGGACCGACCCCGAGACGATCAGCGTCCCGCTCGGTGAGTCGGTGCGTGCCTCGGCGACGATGTCGTCCGGACACGTCGTCCATCGAGCGGGTATCGTCGGCTCGTCGGCCGTCTACCAGGTCGTC
>DASTVH010000038.1:0-14768 GCA_035759195.1 Candidatus Limnocylindrales bacterium | reverse complement strand
CGGCGGCGCGCGGGCTCGGGCTCCAGCGGGCGATGATCGCCCGACGGACGGCGATCGCCGCGGATCGCGGTTGTCTGCTCATCTCGGCCGGGGCGCTCGCCGGAAGCCCGTCGGCGGCCAATCTGCTCGCGATGGGCTTCGAGCCGCTCGCCGAGGAGGCGCTCTACCGGTTCGATCCGGGGGCATGACCGGAACGCCGGGGCCGCCGGTCGCGGCACGGCTCACCCGCCGGCCTCCAGACCCGACGCTCGCGTGGCTCCGCGAGGAACTGGAGCCGCGGGGTCGGATCACCCGGGTGGTGGCGCTTCGGGGCGGCAACTCCCACGCGAACCACGCCGTCACGCTCGCGGCTGCCGACGGCGCGGAGCTCCGCGTCGTGCTTCGCCGCTGGGTCCGTCCCGACTGGCGTGCGTCGGATCCGGCGTTCACGCCCGAGCAGGAGGTCGCGACATACGCGCTTCTCGCCGCGAGCGGCGTTCCCGCTCCGCGGGTCCTCGCCGCGGACGAGGCGGGGGCCCGGGCGGACGTGCCGGCGGTGGTCCTGAGCCTCGTTCCGGGTCGTCCGCCGAACCTGGCCGCGCCGGCAGGCGGGCGTGAACGGCTGGTCCGCGAGCTCGCCCGCCCGCTGCCGCTCCTCCACGCGATCGAGCCGGCCGCGGCCCAGAGGACGCTGCCGCCCTACGAGCCGTTCGGCAGTCCGGAAGAGATGACGGCGCCCGCGTGGGCCCGCTCGACCGCGATCTGGGAGCGGGCGGTCGCGGTCGTCCGAAGCGGCCGGCCCCCGTTCGACGGCGTCTTCATCCACCGCGACTACCACCCGGGCAACACGCTCTGGGTGGGCGACCGCCTGACCGCGATCGTCGACTGGACGTCGGCCTCGCTCGGTCCGCTCGCGATCGACCTCGCCCACATGCGGGTCAACCTCGCCGTCGAGGCGGACCCCGCGCTCGCGGAGGAATTCCTTGAAGCGCATGCCCGCCTCTCCGGTGGAGCGGTCGCGGATCACGATCCCGCGTGGGACGTCATCAACGTTCTCGACTTCGTCAGCGACTTCCCCGACGCCGAGGGGCTGGGACCGAAGGGCGAGCGCCTGGAGGCGTTCCTGGCCGGGGCGCTCGCACGGCTCGGCTGAGGATCGCGGACCGGGCGTGAGCGACGACCGCTACGATGCGCGGGTGAGCGACCTGCTGCACGTCGAGCGGACCGGACCCGACGGGGTCGTCGCCCGGGTGACGCTTGCCCGGCCGGACGTCCGCAACGCGCTCAACGGCGCCCTCATCGCCGAGCTCCGGACGACGTTCGCCGGCTTCGAACGCGAGCGTCCGACCGCGCTCCGGGCGGTCGTCCTCGCCGGCGACGGGCCCGCGTTCTGCGCCGGCGCCGACGTCTCGTGGATGCGGGCGGCGATGGCCCTCGACGTCGAAGGCAACGAGCATGACGCGATGGCCGCGGCCGAGATGTTCGAGACGATCGACACCTGCCCCGTGCCGGTCATCGCCCGGGTCCATGGCGCCGCCCTCGGCGGCGGGATGGGCCTCTGCGCCGTCGCCGATCTGGTGATCGCAGAGGCCGGCGCGAAGTTCGGCTTCACGGAGACCCGCCTCGGAATCCTGCCGGCGATGATCTCGCCTTTCGTCATTGCCAAGATCGGCGAGACGAACGCCCGGGCCCTCTTCCCCGGCGGACGCCGCTTCGACGCGGTCCGGGCCCAGCGTATCGGTCTCGTCCACGAGGTCGTCGAAAGCGACGAGGGCCTGGATCGGGCGGTGAACGCGGCGATCGACGACCTGCTCGCCGCCGGGCCGACGGCCGCGCGGGCCGCCAAGGCCATCGTTCGCGAGGTCCGCGGTCTCGGTCATGGGTCGTCGAAGTGGCACACGGCGAGAGTCATCGCCCGGCAGCGGGTGAGCGCCGAGGCCCAGGAGGGGTTCCGCGCGTTCGTCGAGAAGCGCCGGCCGGCCTGGCAACCCGGAGAGCCGGACTGACGTCGCGGGGCGACGTCGTCGGTATGCGACAATCGCGCCACCGATGACCGAGGAACTGTCCCCACGCGCGGCAGCCGAACGGCTCGGAGCGACGACGCGGTCCGTTCAGCGCTGGATCGCCACCGGGCGCCTGCCTGCGCGGCGCGTCGGCGGGAGGTGGCGTGTCGCAGTTGACGCGCTTGACGCGTTCAACGTGCGAAGCGGCACCCTCGTCGCCGCTCACGAGCCGATCCGCCGACTCTTCGTGGCGAACCGCGGCGAGATCGCCGCCCGGATCGGGCGCACCGCGCAGCGGCTGGGGATCGTCGCCATCGTCCCCCCGACCGACGGTCCCGATGCGCTCGACCTGCTCTCGATCGATGCCGTCGTCGTCGCTGCCCGGGCGGCCGAGGCCGACGCGCTCCACCCGGGGTTCGGCTTCCTCGCCGAGAACGCGGCGTTCGCGGAGGCGGTGGAGACGGCCGGCATCCGCTGGGTCGGGCCGCCGCCCGCGGCGATCCGGACGATGGGCGACAAGGCGGCCGCCCGCCGCCTCGCGGCGAGCCTGGGGGTCCCGATCGTGCCCGGCTACGACGGCGCCGACCAGTCGGACGCGGCGCTGGCCCGGGCCGCCCGTCGGATTGGCCTGCCGCTCCTCGTGAAGCCCGCGGGAGGTGGCGGCGGGAAGGGGATGCGCGTCGTCCGCGAGCCCGGTCGCCTCAAGGACGCGCTGGCGGCGGCCCGCCGCGAGGCCGGCGCGGCGTTCGGCGACGAGCGGCTGATCCTCGAGCGGCTCCTCGAAGGCCCTCGTCACGTCGAGGTCCAGGTCCTGTTCGACGGGCACGGCGATGGCGTCCATCTCGGCGAACGCGACTGCTCGGTCCAGCGGCGTAACCAGAAGGTCCTCGAGGAGACGCCGTCACCGGCGGTGAACCCTTCGACGCGTCGGCGCCTGACGGACGCCGCCCTCGAACTCGCCGGCGCCGTCGGCTACCGGAGCGCCGGAACGTGCGAGTTCCTTCTCGACGACGCGGGCGAGATCCACTTCCTCGAGATGAATACGCGGCTCCAGGTCGAGCATCCCGTCACGGAGCTGGTCACGGGCAGGGACCTCGTCGCCGACCAGCTGCGGATCGCCGCCGGCGAACCCCTCGGGTTCGGGCAGGCCGACGTCGCACTTCACGGCCACGCGATCGAGGTCCGACTCTATGCCGAGGACGCGGATGCGGGGTTCCTGCCGGCGACCGGGACGGTCGAGGCGCTCAACTGGCCGACCGGCCCGGGCGTCCGGGTCGACGCCGGCGTGGAGGTCGGGACGGTCGTCGGCGGGCGCTTCGATCCGCTGCTCGCGAAGATCGTCGCCCACGGGGCGGGGCGAGCGGAGGCGCTCGACCGGCTGGTCAACGCCCTCGACGAGACGGTCGTCCTCGGCCTCACGACGAATCTGCGGTTCCTGCGCTGGCTGGTCCGCCAGCCGGTCGTCCGCGACGGCGAGGCCCGGATCGACACGCTCGAGCGGATCTGGCCCCCCGACGGCCGACCGGCGCCGGACGAGCCGCCCGATGAGGCCTGGCAGATCGCGGCAGCGGTCCTGGGCGGCGGCTGGCGGCTCAACGCCGATCCGATCGTTCGGATCGCGGCAGGCGACGCCGTCCGGACGGTGGCGGTGGCGGTGGCGGGCCACGGAGCGGACGCGGACCCGCCGGCCCACGCGATCGGACGCGGCGGCGAATCGGTCCACGTCGACGTCGGCGGCCGATCGATCGAGTTCCGCCGGGCACCACCGCCCGACGTCGACGCTGCGGCCCGAGCCGCGGCCGCCCACGGCCACGTCAGCGGCGCGGCCGAGATCGTCGCCCCGATGCCCGGTTCGGTCGTCGCCCTCCATGCCGCGGTCGGCGACCGACTCGAGGTCGGCGCGCCGATCGTCACCCTCGAGGCGATGAAGATGGAGCATGCGGTCGCGAGCCCGATCGACGCCCGGCTGGCCGAGTTGCACGTCGGTCTCGGTGACCAGGTCGTGCGCGGTCAACTGCTCGGCGTCCTCGAGGCCTGACCGCGACGCGGTACCCTTCGACGAGGAGGACCGATGGCCAAACACGACAAGGATCGCAAGAAGGACGGCCGGCGACGGGGCGACCGCGACGATCGCGCGTCCGGTGCCGCGGCGGAGGCGGGATTGACGCCCTCGACGCCGGGCGAGCGCCTCCAGGACCGATCCGCAGCCGGCGCCGGCGGGCACGCTCGGGGGGGCGGCCACGACGTCGGCGCGCAGCAAGCATCCGGCGGCCACGGCGCGGGCGGTCACGAGGCAGCCCGGGCGCACGGGTTGCCCGCTACGGTCGACACCTCGTTGCCGGCGACGCGGGAGGAGCTGCTGGCCCGCCACGCGGACGCCCGTCGGCGGCGGGCGGCGGCCGCCCTCGGCAGCGACGCGTTCCGGGCGGCCGCCGACGAGATCGGCCGGATCGAGATCCGGATCGCCGCGATCGAACGCGACCAGGACCCTCCGGCCGTCTGAAGCCGATCGTGGTCGACTCCGCGGCCGGCACCGGTCCGCCCGGCGAACGCGTCCGGATCTACGAGGTCGGGCCGCGCGACGGCCTGCAGAACGAGGCGGTCGCGATCCCGCTCCAAGCGAAGCGTCGCTACGTCGAGCTTCTCGTCGCCGCCGGCCTTCGCGAGATCGAGGCGACCTCGTTCGTGTCGCCCTCGGCGATCCCGCAGCTTGCCGACGCCGATGAGCTGCTGCCCTCGCTGCCGCGGGTCGACGGCGTCCGATACGCGGTTCTCGTTCCGAACCTCCGGGGCCTGGAACGGGCAGAACGAGCCGGCGCGACCGCCCTGGCCGTCTTCACCGCTGCGACCGACGCGTTCACGACCCGCAACATCCGGATGACCGTCGCCGAGTCGCTCGAGGCGTTCACGCCGGTCCTGGCCCGCGCGAGCGAGCGCGGCTGGTGGCGGCGCGGCTACGTCTCGACGGCGTTCGGCTGCCCATACAGCGGCCGCGTCGACCCGCGCCGGGCCGTGGAAGTGGGCGTCCGGCTGGTGGAGCTCGGCGTCGAGGAGGTCTGCTTTGGCGACACGATCGGCGTCGGCGTGCCGAGCCAGGTCGCCGAACTGGCCGGGCGAGCGACCGACGCGGGGCTCGGTGCGGACCGCATCGCGTTCCACTTCCACGACACGCGGGGCACGGCGGCCGCGAACGTCGTGGCCGGCCTGGCGGCGGGCGTCCGGACATTCGACGCGGCGACGGGCGGAACGGGCGGCTGCCCGTACGCGCCGGGGGCTGCCGGAAACCTCGCCACCGAGGACCTCGTCTACCTCCTCGACGGGCTGGGCTACGAGACCGGCATCCGCCTCGAGGGCATCCTCGAGGCGGCGCGGTACATCGCCGGGAAGCTCGGTCGTCCGCTCGCCTCGAAGGTCGGACAGGCCGGTGGCTGGGACCCGCTCACCGGAGCTGCGACCGGCCGGACCTGACCGACGCCGCGCGCGGCCGCGTTGGCAGCGGGTGTCGATGACCGTGGTTGCATACCCGGGCGACGGCGACCTTGCGTGCGGCCTCGCTCATTGCATCCACCGGCGCTTGATGCACCCACGGTCATCGGAAACGGCGGCGACTTCCGGAATCGAGGCGGCCGCGGGCGCTGAGCGCACGAGGGAGTCCTGCTACCATCGCCGCCGATGGACGGCGTGGTGCTCGTACTCAACCAGAACTACGAGCCGCTCAACGTCTGCAACCTGCCACGGGCCTTCCGGCTCGTGTTCGGCGACAAGGCCGAAGTGATCGAATACGACCACCAGGTGATCCGGACGCCGCGGACGGAGTACCGTGCGCCGTCGGTGATCCGGCTCCAGTACCAGATCCGCCGGCCACGACCGAGGGTCAAGCTGTCGCGGCGCGAGATCTTCAGCCGCGATCGCCACACCTGCCAGTACTGCGGTCGGCAGACGCACGACCTCACGCTCGACCACATCGTGCCGCGGCACCGCGGCGGCGGCCACACCTGGGAGAACCTCGTCACCGCCTGCAAGCCGTGTAACCACCGCAAGGGCGGCAAGACGCTCGCGGAGGCCCGCTTCCGGCTCCACCGGCCGCCGTTCGAGCCGCGCAGCGACGTCTACTCGCTCTTCACGCCCTACCTGGCCGACGAGCGGAACGAGGCGTGGAGGACCTACCTCTTCCTGGGCCGCAACTGAGCGGGCCATCGGGCGCCACGATCGACGTCGTCGCGATCGACGAGGCCGTCCCCGACGACGTTCGGGCGCTCCTGCGCGAGTTGTGGGAGGCTGGTCATGCGGCCTATGTCGTCGGCGGCTCGCTCCGTGACGCCTTGCTCGGTCGGCCGGCCGACGACTGGGACCTCGCGACAGACGCGCTGCCGGAACGGACTCGCGAGATCTTCCCCGAGTCGGCCTACGAGAACCGTTTCGGGACCGTGGCCGTCCGGCGGGGACGCGGCGTGTACGAGGTGACGACGTTCCGCAGCGATCACGACTACGCCGACTTCCGGCGCCCCCACCGGGTCGAGTTCGGCGCCTCGATCGAGGCGGACCTCGCCCGCCGCGACTTCACGGTCAACGCGCTCGCCTGGGGCGCAACGCCTCGATCGTCCGGCTCGGCGGTGCCGGGGGTGCCTGCCGACCCGATGCCTTCGGCGCCCGCCCTCATCGACGCATACGGCGGCGTCGCCGACGTCCGGGCCCGGGTGCTGCGGGCGGTCGGCGATCCCCTTCGGCGCTTCGAGGAGGACGCGCTCCGGATGATCCGGGCCATCCGCCTTGCCGCGACCCTCGACTTCACGATCGAGCCCGCGACGCTTGCCGCCATCGAGGCCCGGGCGGAGCTCGCCGCCCACCTGTCGGGTGAGCGGATCGCGGCCGAGTTGGGCAAGCTCCTGGGGGCCGCGAAGCCGTCGGTCGGGCTGCGCCTCCTCGCCGACACCGGCCTCCTGGGCCACGTCTCGTCCGAGCTCGCGGCCCAGCGCGGCGTGCCCCAGAACAAGACCCCGGGCGAGGACCTCTGGGACCACACGCTCCGCTGCGTCGACGCCGCGGCCCCGAATCCGATCGTCCGCCTGGCTGCGCTCGTCCACGACATCGGCAAGCCCGCCACGCAGGCCGACGGCCACTTCAAGGGCCATGAGACCGTCGGCGCGGAGCAGGCGGCAGCGCTCCTCGATCGGCTCCACGAGCCCCGCATGGTCGTGGAGCGGGTCACGCACCTCGTCCGCCACCACATGTTCCGTTACGAACCGGCCTGGAGTGACGCGGCCGTTCGGCGGTTCATCGGCAAGGTCACGCCCGGGGCGATCGACGAGCTCTTCGCGCTGCGCGAGGCCGACAACGTCGGCAGCGGCCTCGATGCCGCATCCGACGGGCTCGAGGAGCTGCGGGCCCGGGTCGCCGCCGAGCTGGAGCGCGGCCCGATCCTCGACCGATCGGCGCTCGCGGTCGACGGCGACGACCTGATGCGCGAGCTGGGGCTCGAGCCGGGACCGCGGCTGGGACGACTCATCGACGCGCTCCTCGAGCGCGTGATCGACGACCCGACGCTCAACGACGCGCCGACACTCCTCCTGCTCGCCCGCGACCTCTCGGGCGACGAGCCGTGATCGAGCTGCTCATCGAGGCCGAGCGGGCGATGACCCACGGCCGGCTGGACGAGGCGGATCGCCTCTACCGACAGGTCGCCGAGGGCGACCCCCGCAATTCCATTGCCGTCGTCGGGCTCGCCCGGGTCGCCCTCGATCGCGGCGACGACCTCGGGGCCTATCTCCACGCCCGGCGGGCGCTCGCCCTCGACCCGGACAACCCGACCGCGCAACATCTCGTCATGCGGATGTCCGAGGTGCTGGCCGGTCGGGGCGAGATGCCTCCGGGCACGGCCTCCGAGGTGCAGGCCCGCGGTCCGGCTCCCGCGCCGCCGTCGCAGCCGAAGCCGACGGAGGCGCCACCGCCGCCGGCCGCCGAACGGCCCCGTGAGCCCGTCTCGGCCGAGCCCGTCGAACCGGGGCGCGGCCCGGACACGTCCCCGCCGGCGGCGCGGAAGCCCGGTGTCATCGGCCGGCTGCTCGGTCGGAGGCGCCGATCGTGAGCGGCGCCGAAGCGCCCCGGAGGCCGACGTGCGCGTCCTCGTGACCGGCGGCGCCGGCTACGTCGGCTCGGTGTCGGTCGACGCCCTGCTCGACGCCGGCCACGACGTCGTCGTCCTCGACGATCTCTCGACCGGGCATCGGGGCGCGGTCGCCGAGAGGGCCAACCTCGTCGCCGGCACCTACGCCGACGGCGAAGCCGTCGCCGGGCTCCTGGAGGGAGAGCGGATCGAGGCCATCCTCCACTGCGGTGCCCGCTCGCTCGTCGGCGAGTCGATGGAGGACCCGGCCCGCTACTACCGCGACAACGTCGCCGGCGGCGTCGCCCTCCTCGAAGCCGCCCGGCACGTTGGCGTCCAACGCCTCGTCTTCAGCTCGAGCGCCGCCGTCTACGGCGTCCCGGAGGAGACGCCGATCGAAGAATCGGCTGCGCTCCGCCCGATCAACACGTACGGCGAGACGAAGCGGGCGTTCGAGGCGGCGCTCACCGCGTACGGCGTCGCGTACGGCCTGCGGTCGGTGACGCTGCGCTACTTCAACGTCGCCGGCGCCACGGAGCTTCGCGGCGAGGATCACGATCCCGAGACGCACCTCATCCCGAACGTCCTCCGGGCGGCCGAGGGTGGCCCAGGCGCCGGCGATCCGGTGAAGGTCTTCGGCGACGACTACCCGACCCCGGACGGGACGTGCATTCGCGACTACATCCACGTCGTCGACCTGGCCGCCGCCCACGTCCTCGCCCTCGAGGCGACGGCGCCCGCCGACCCTCGGACGGACGCGCCGCTCGTCTGCAACCTGGGCAGCGGCGGCGGGTACAGCGTCGGCGAGGTCCTGCTCGCCGCGGAGCGCGTCGTCGGCCGGCCGATCCCGCAGCGCGTCGTCGGCCGCCGACCGGGCGACCCACCGGTCCTCGTCGCGGCGATCGGGCGGGCCGCCGACGTCCTGGGCTGGCGGCCGGTGCGTTCGTCGCTCGAGGCGATGATCGCCTCCGCCTGGGACTGGCGATTGCGCAACCAAGGCGGCTACCGAAGCTGAGCCGCGGACGGCGACGGAGCGAAGCCGCCGGAGCGAAGCCGCCGGAGCGCCGCCTCAACGCGGTCGGCCCAGCGAGGGCGGCGGCTCGGGTACGCCTCGCAGCAGGGCCACGCCGACGAGCAAGAGGACGACGAAGCTCAGGATCCCGACCTGGTACGCGCCGGCTCCGAAGCCGGCGTCGATGAGGACCGACACGATCGTCCCGTAGAGCACGGGCCCCGTGACGGCGCTGAACTTTCCGGCCAGCCCGTACAGCCCGAAGAACTCTCCGATGCGGTCGGCCGGCGCCAGGCGGAGCAGGAAGACCCGGTCCGACGTCCAGACGCCGCCGAGGCCTGCCCCGAGCAGCACGCCCCCCGCGATGAACGTCGGGAACGACAGAACCGATCCTGTGATCAGCAGCCCGACGGTCCAGGTCCCGAGGACGATGAGGAGCGTTTGCTTCGGCCCGATCGCCTCGGTCAGCCTTCCCCAGCCGAGGCTGGCGAAGACGGCGACGATCGTCAGCGTCAGCAGGACGATGTTCGCCTCGCCCTCGGTCAGCCCGATTGCCTGGGTCGCGAAGACGCTCATGACGACGATCACGGTGTTCACCGGGTCGGTGTAGAAGAAGCGGGCGACGAGGAACCGCCGCAGCCCCGGGACCTCGCCCGCGTGGCGGAAGGTCGTCGCCAGCTGCGACCACGAGGCGAGCGCGTCCCGGATGTCGAACCGGTAGCCGGTCGCGGCCGGCTCCTTCACGACGAGGAAGATCGGGATCGCGAAGATCGTGAAGAGCCCGCCGGCCAGAAGGAACGTCAGCGAGCTCGAGCCCGAGTCGAGCACGAGGATGAGCCCGGCAACGATCAGCGTGCCGCAGTAGCCGATCGCGACGCCGATGCCGGACAGCCTGCCACGGGCCTCGGGTCGGGCGACGGTCGCGAGCGTCGCGTCGTAGTAGATGAGGGCGGCCTGGTAGGCGAAGTTTGCGATCGTGAACAGGACGAGCCCGACGGCCGCGATGTCCGTGCCGGCGATGGCCAGCGTCGCGGCGATCGTCAACGCGGTGAAGGTGAGCAGGTACGGCAATCGCCGCCCGCCGCGATCACTGATCGCCCCGAGCACCGGCGAGACCATCGCGTTGAGCAGGACGCTGCCCGCTGCCGCGACCCCGAACCAGAATTGGCCGTCCGACGGGCCGAGGCGCTCGACGACCCACAGGCTCATCGCGTACGACACGACCGCGTAGCTGAAGATCGTGTTGGCGAGGTCGTAGAGCGCCCAGGACAGCGGGACGATCGCCCGACCGCTCGGCGTCAGGGCCGCCAGCCCACCGGACGGCCGCACTGCCGGGATCGGGACGCCGCCGGCGCTCACGCACCGATCATAGGCGGATCGACGGGCCGCCGAGTCGCGATCAGGCCCGCCCGCGGAGCTCGTTGTAGGATCGCCGCGATGAGTCGATCGGCACCCGCGCCCGGCGCCCGGACGGCCGCCTCGGCGGCCGCCGGATGGCGGCCCCAGCAGTTCAGCGAGTTTGCGTCCAATGACGTCGTCGACCCGATCGTCGAGCCGCTCTGGACCGGGCTCCGGGTCGTGGCCCTCGTCGAGAACGGGTCCGTCGAGCTGCGCGATCTCGACGGTGACACTGTCGACGAATTTCCCGACGTCGCGGAGGAGCTCCTCGCCGCGAGCCGCGCCGATCCCCTCCTCATCGACGGCTACCTGACCCACCAGCCGCTCCAGGACCTTGCGGTCGTCGCCCGGCGCGACAGCATCGAGGACCCCCAGGCGGCCCCGACGGCCGGCCAGATGTGGTTCGGGCGACTCGGCCGCTGGCGCCGCCGGCCGGCACCGATCCCGCCGAGCGCGACCGGGCGCGACCCGCTGCCCGCCGAGGGCGACGTCGCGATCGTCGCGGTCGACCTCCTCTGGCTCGACGACGAGTCGCTCCTCGACGTCCCGCTGCTCGAACGCAAGCGGTTGCTCGAGTCGGTGCTCGGCGAGTCACATCTGGTCCGACGCGGGATCTACGTCCGGCCGCCGATCGGGACGTGGCTCGGATCGTGGCGCTCGATGGGTTTCACCCGCCTCGCCTACAAGGCGGCGAACAGCCGCTACGTGCCCGGCGAGACGAATTCGCAGTGGGCCCTGGGGGACCTGCCGGCCCGCTGAAACGCCGCCGGACCGTGTGCCTCTGACGCACGGCGGCACACGGTGGTACGGTGAACGGGTGCCCACTGCGCTGACCCCGGCCGTGCGCGAGGAGATCGCGCGCCTCGGTCGCGCCGACATCATGGTCGGCATCCCGAGCTTCAAGAACGCCGCGACGATCGGCTACGTCGTACGCGCGGCGCAGGCCGGCCTCGTCCAGTACTTCCCCGATCTCAAACCCGTCGTCGTCAACAGCGATGCCGGCTCGCCGGACGGGACCCAGCGCGTGGTCGTCGAGACCGAGCCGCCCGACTACGTCGAGCAGATCCTCCTCGTCCGCCCGACGAACCGGCTCGACCGAGTCAGCCTGACCTATCCGGAGATCGACGGGATCGGCGGCAAGGGCGCGGCGCTCCGGACGATCTTCGAGATCGCCGCGGCGCTCGACGTCCAGGCGCTCGTCGTCGTCGACTCCGACCTGCGGTCGATCGTCCCGGAGTGGATCGAGCTCCTGGCCGGCCCGATCCTCAAGGGCGGCTACGACTACGTCGCCCCGCTGTACGCCCGCTACAAGTACGACGGCACGATCACGAACACCGTCACCTACCCCCTGACCCGGGCGCTCTACGGCAACCGGATCCGCCAGCCGATCGGCGGCGACTTCGGGGTGTCGGGCGATCTCGTCCGGCACTATCTCGAGCTCGAGGACTGGACCGAGGACATCAGCAAGTTCGGCATCGACATCTGGATGACGACCTCGGCGCTGACCGGCGGCTTCGCCGTCTGCCAGGCCCGGCTCGGGGCGAAGATCCACGATCCGAAGGATCCGGGCGCCGACCTCGGCCCGATGTTCCGCCAGGTCGTGGGGACGATCCTCCGGCTGGCGGCCAGCCACCCCGAGCAGTGGCTGTCGATCCACGGCTCGCACGACGTCCCGGCCTACGGCTTCGAGCGGATCATCGACCCGCCGCCGCTCGAGGTGAACACGATCCGGCTGCTCTCGGAGTTTCACCAGGGCTCGCTCACGATGGCCGACGCGTGGCGAGGCATGTTCGCCCCTGATAACACCGAGACCGTCCTCGTCCTCGCCCGGGAGGCCGGCAAGCTCGTCGATCACGCCCGGGTCAGGCTCGGGATCGGCGGTGACGGCTCGTCGGCGGTGGCGACGACCGGCGAGATGGCCGACGCCCTCGCGGCGTTCCACTTCCCCGACGACGTCTGGGCGAAGCTGATCTACGACCTCGTCGTCCTCGCCCGTCGCGCGGAGCCGCCGATCGAGGCCCTCGTCCCCGCCCTCGTCCCGATCTACTTCGGGCGGGTGGGCAGCTTCGTCATCGAGAACCGCCACATCACGACCGACCAGGCCGAGGAGCGCGTCGAGCGCCAGGCCCGTGAGTTCGAGCTGCTCAAGCCCTACCTCGTCGAACGCTGGAACGCCGCCGTTGCCGCCGAACGCGCGGCGAAAGCCGAGGAGGCGGTCCCGGCCGAAGGTGCCGCCACCGCGGCCGGCGGGCCGGACGGCCGATGATGGCCCGGACGCCGCTCCCCGGGCGGATCCTCATCCCGGTCGCCAATCCGGCCACGGCGGAGGAGCTGATCCGGCTCGGGGCCGACCTGCTCGACCCGCGAGCGGGCGAGCTGACCGCGCTGGGGATCGTCGAGGTGCCCGAGGGCATGCCGCTGTCCGAGGGTGCGACCCGTGCGCGGCACGCCCGCCGCCTCCTCCAGCGCGTCCTCGACTTCGCGCCCGAGGGCACCGCGATCCACCCGATCGTCCGGATCGGGCGCCACGCCGCGGAGGGCATCATCGAGGCGTCGGCGGAGCAGGAGGCGGACCTCATCATCTTCGGCTGGGGCGGCAAGTCGAGCGGACCGCGCGACGCGAGCCAGTCGGCGTTCTCGCCGACGATCGACGAGGTCGTCCGGGACGCGCCGGCCGACATCGCGGTCGTCAAGCAGCGCGGCAGCAAGGTGATCCGGCGGATCGTCGTGCCGGTTCGCGGCGGTCCCCACGCCGAGCTGGCCGTCCGCTACGCCGCCGCCATCGGCGCCCGTCACGATGCGCAGGTCACCATCCTCCATCTGGTTCCGCCCGGGATCACCCTCGCGGTGCGGGCCCAGGCGGAGCACGCCCTCGCCCAGTTCATTCGCCAGCACGTGACCGGGCGGGCGGAGGGTGTCGTCCGGGAAGCGGCCAACGTCCGGAACGCGATCCTTCGCGAGGCCGACAAGGCCGACCTCGTCGTCATGGGCGCGTCGGCCCAGCCGATCGGGTCCGACGGCACCAGCCACCTCTTCGGCGCCCTGCCGGAGGCCGTCGCGGCCCGCGCGAAGCCGAGCGTCATCGTCGTCAAGACCCGCGAATCGATCGGCCGCCAGACATTCGAACAGCTCGCGTCGCGCGCCGAGACCCTCGCCGCCGCGGACCGCGCCGCCGAGGAGGCGCGGGCCGTCCCGGCCCGCGTCGAGCGCTGGTTCGGCGAGGCCAACTTCCATCACGCCGAGTTCGCCGACCTCCGCCGCCTCGTCCAGCTCAAGGAGAAGCAGGGCCTGACGGTCTCGCTCGTCCTGCCGACGCTCGACGAGGAGGAGACGATCGGCCCGATCGTCCGCCGGGCGATGCGCGAGATGATGGGCCGCGTCCCGCTGATCGACGAGATCCTCGTCATCGACTCGCAGTCGACCGACCGGACGCGGGAGATCGCCGAGGCCGAGGGCGCCCGGGTCGTCCAGCATCCCGACGTGCTGCCTCGCTACGGCTCGTTCCGGGGCAAGGGCGAGGCCCTCTGGAAATCGCTCTTCGAGACGAGCGGCGACATCGTCGTCTGGGCCGACACGGACGTCCGGAACTGGCACCCGCGGATGGTCTACGGGACCCTCGGGCCGCTGCTCCACGAGCCGCGACTCCAGTACGTCAAGGGTTACTACCAGCGCCCGATCGTCCAGGAGGGCGTCCTCAAGGAGGGCGGTGGGGGTCGGGTGACGGAGCTGGTCGCCCGTCCGCTCATCAACCTCTTCTACCCCGAGCTGTCGGGAATGATCCAGCCGCTCGCCGGCGAGTATGCGGGCCGCCGGACGCTCCTCGAGGCGATCCCCTTCTTCACCGGCTACGCGGTCGAGATCGGGCACCTGATCGATGCCACCGAGCGGGTCGGGATCGAGGGGCTGGGCCAGGTCGACCTCGAGCGCCGGGTCCACCGGAACCAGGAGCTCGAGGGCCTCTCGAGGATGTCGTTCGTCATCCTCCAGGCGGTCATGAAGCGGCTCGAGGAGCGGCGCAAGGCTCGCCTGTTCGCGGAGCTCGGCTCCACGATGAAGCTGCCACGCTCGGGGAAGGGGCGCCTCGGGCTCGAGGTCATCGAGCTCGCCGACCAGGAGCGGCCGCCGATGATCCGCATCCCGGAGTACCTCGAGCGCCGCCACGCCCCGGGCCCGGCCGAGACGGCCGACGCGGGCCGGGCGCCCGAGCCCGAGCCCGCGGCCCGCTAGCCCGACCCGTCGCGCATCGTGGCCTGGTCGGTCGTCTTCGCCCCCG
>DASTVH010000037.1:0-2625 GCA_035759195.1 Candidatus Limnocylindrales bacterium | reverse complement strand
TGGTGTCAGCTCATCCGATCGCTCGAGGAGGTCGCGCGACAGCCGGTCGATCTGCTGGCCGAGCTGCTCGACCTCGACCCGCAGCCGGGTCGCCTCGCGGACCATCGTCTGGTGGATGGTCCAGAGCGGCGCGATGAACGTCACCGGGGCGAGAACGGCAAGCACGCCGAGGAACGCGGTATGGAGCCCGACGTACGTCGTCCCGTAGCCCATCCGCGGCCCGAGCACGACCCAGGCCGCGAGGAAGATGGCCGGCACCGTCACGAGGAGCGCGTTCCACAGGCAGATGTCGCCGAGCGGCCGGAAGCCGCCACACCGGTCGGGGTGGTTCAACTGGAGGCGAAGGTCGAACCGGGTGCCGAGCTCGCGGACCTTGACCGCGACGACGAGCATCCGCCACAGGACGAGGCCGAGGGCAAGGCCGAGGAGGGCCTCACCCACCATGTCGGCGAGCATCAGGGGGCCCGCCCGGCCGAGCGACCGGGGGCCGTCGCCGAACAGGAACCGATCGAGCCCGCCGGCCGCGGTCGGGAAGCGGGCGATCGCGAACGCCATGAAGACGATGCCCGGCACGAGCCCCCGTCGAGCGTTCATCAGCCGTTCGGTGTCAGCCTCGAAGGCTTCGAATCGCGGCAGGTCGGCCGGCGCGATCACGCCCCGGACCCGGAGCACGTCGAACGCGTCGGGGATCCGCCGGGCGAAGACGTGGAAGACGACGAACGCGGCGATGACCGTGACGAGCCCGGTGGCGTACATCGGGTCGTCGGTGAAGAAGCCGAACCAGGCGAGGACTCCGGCGACCGCGACCGGCGCCGCGAGGAGGAGCCGTTCGAGCCAGGGGTTCGTGACGACGCGGATGAGTCGCCGAGCCGGCGGCGGGGCGGCAGCGACGGGCAAGGAGCGGGCGGCTTCGTCGGGCGAGGCGGCGGTCGAGGCGCCGGTCGTCGGTGGCGACCGGGCCGGAACCGAAGCCGGCGCCGGTGTGGCTTCCATGGCGATCGGTTCATACGCCGGGGCCGTCTCGCGGGCATCTCGGGCGAGTGGCAAGACGGAGCAGAGACGGGGCGCAGGTACCTTCCGCCGAAGCGGCGCACGGGGGTCGGCCGCGAAGGATCTCAACCGGGCCGACGCGCCTCCCGCCGCTCCAGCGGAGGCACGAGCCGTGGGCGTCAACCTCGTCACCCGGGTCCGCGATTTCACCATCCAGAACAGGTCGTTCGCATCGGGCGACCACGACGTCCAGGACGGCTGCGTGACGCCTGGCGCACACAAGGTCCTCAGGTTCGACTTCCTCTCGTACAACGCCGGGTCGTCGGACATGGTGATCGGCAGTCCCGCGTCGCGGCCCGACCTGTTCGTCTGGTCGAGCGGCCACGGCCATTACCACCTCAAGGACTTCAACGAGTTCCTGCTCTTCACCGCGGGCGGCAGCCTGGCCACGATCGGCTACAAGCAGGCGTTCTGCGCGATCGACATCGAGCGCATCTCGCCGACGGCCTCGGCGACGCCCCGGTTCGGGGGCTGCAACAGCGACCAGGGCATCTCCGCCGGCTGGGCCGATGTCTACAGCGCCTTCCTCGCGTGTCAGTTCGTCGTCATCGACGGGTTGCCCGACGGCGACTACACGCTCCAGTCGACGACGAACGCGAAGCATGTCGCCGGCGAGGAGTGCTACGGCGACAACACGATCTGGACCGGCCTGCGGATCGCCGGCAACACCGTCCAGCAGATCGATCCGCCCTTCATCCCCGCCGACTGCATCCCCTTCAACCGGGCGAACGTCGCCGCGGCCCAGGTCGGCGGGCGATGGAAGGTGGTCGAGGGCGGCAGCCACTGGATGCTCGACACCGGATCGAGCCAGTGGGAGGCCCAGCGCGCGGTCGAGATCATCAACCACTACAAGCTCGCCCGGATGTGCTTCGTCGGACGCCCGCGCTGCGGCTCGATCAACCCGATGATGTACTGGCTCAACGATCGGGGCCGTGCGCCCACGGGGCAGCTGCCGGGCGAGGACTGCATCGCGTTCGATCGGGATCACCTGGCGGTCGTCGAGATCGGCGGACGGTGGAAGGTCGTCGAGGGGACCCACTGGCTCCTCGACTTCGGTCCCGGCGAGGGCAACGCGCGAGCGGCCCTCCATTTCATCCGGAAGCACCGCTTCGACCAGGTCTGCTACGTCGGCCGACCGGATCCGTCGATGACCTACTTCAAGACCCGCGGCCGCCCGATCGTCGACGTGTTCGACCCGCGCCGGATCGAGGCGGCCATCGAGAGTCCGACCTGGTGGCGCGAGCAGCTCGGGGCGGTCGCCGATCGAGCGCCGTCCGTGGACCTTGGGGCCGAATGCGCGGGCCGCGGTACCAATCCGCGCGACGTCTCGGGATTCGTGTTCGAGGTCGGGCGGGCCGACGTCAGCGAGATCGTCGACCTGCACGGCGTCACCGGCCTCGCCCTCGGGAAGTCCGCTGAGGTCCGGCTGCCGCAGCCGGCCGAGGTCGTCGATGTCGGCCTGGCCCACGACGGGACGCCGCCGAAGGTCGTCGCGTACGCGGGCAAGCGCGCCGTCGCCCGAGCGGCCGCGGGGGCAAGCGCGCGGCACATCGAGAACATCCGACTCGTCGGTTC
>DASTVH010000036.1:0-7079 GCA_035759195.1 Candidatus Limnocylindrales bacterium | reverse complement strand
GACACGGTCGTCGCCGCCCAGCCGCCGCCGGCGAGCGAGGCGGCCAGGCTGTGCCGGGCAGCCTTGCGGACCGTCCCCGGGGCGGCGACGGCGAGCGCCTCGAGCGAGGTGTCGTCGAGCCCGACAAGGATCCGGCCCTCGTGGATCGCGATCGTCGCGGGGATCGCCCCGCTCTCGGCCACCGCCGCCTCGGCCGCACGGGCAACCTCGAGGGGGGCGGGGTGGGGCAGGCCGTGGCTGATGAGCGTCGACTCGAGGGCGACGACCGGCCGGCCGGCGCGCAGGGCGTCCGCGACGGCAGGCGCGAGCTCGAGGCGATCGACGATCACGTTCCGAATCGTAGCGGCGGAGCCGCCCACCCGCGGGGCGCCATGGGCAACAACACCGGATCGGTCAGCCCAGCGGCAGCTCCGGGGAACCGGCCGACAGCTGCCGGGCGGCCGCCCGATGGCCGGCGAGCGCGGCGCGGCGAAGGGCGGCCGGACGAAGGCGGCCCTCGGGCGGCACGGCCAGGAAGGCCGAAAGGAAGCCGGCGTCGAAGGCGTCGCCGGCGCCGGTCGTGTCGGTCGCGGTCATCGGCGGCGTCGCGACCTCGAACCTGAGCGGGACGCGTTCCCCGCGGGCGAGCATCGTCGCCCCGCCGGCGCCGCGCTTGACGATCGCGAGGGGCGCCGCGTCGAGCAGCCCACCCACGTCGTAGCCGCCGAGGAAGGCCTCGGCCTCGGCCGCCGTCGAGAACAGGACGTCGGGCGCCGCGTCGGCGACGAGGCGATGGGCGGCCCGACGGCCCTTCGCGAGAAGCGGCGCCGCGGAGGCGAGGTCGAGGCTGACCGCGGCCCCCTGCTCGCGCGCCAGCTCGATCGCCCGCCGGCCGGCGTCGCCGAGCGGCGAGCCGATGAGCGAGTAGGCCGGCAGGTGCAGCAGGTCGCCCGCGAACCAGCCGGGCTTCAGGTCGGTCGGCCGCAGCTCGTCGGCGGCGCCCCGATCGGCGACGAACGAGCGCTCCCCGCCGAACATCACGACGACGCCGATCCGGCCGGTCGGCCGGCCGGTGACCCGCGACGTCCGGACGGTGACGCCGTCCCGGGCGAGCGCCTCGACGAGCTTCCGCCCGATGTGGTCTCGGCCCACCGCGGTCACGAGGGTCGAGCGGACTCCGAGGCGGGCCAGCCAGCGGGCGGCGTTCGCGGCGGACCCGCCCTGTCGCAGCATGACCCGACCCGGAACGTCCGTCCCGCGCTCGAGCGGGCGGCCGGGGATGACGACGGCGTCGAGCATGAGGTCGCCGAGGGTCGTCACCCGCGGCGCTCGCTGGCGCCGCCGCGGTCGGGACGGGGCCATCCCCGCAGGATAGCCCGGAGCCCGGCCGGCGGTCGCTAGACTGGCGAGCGTGTCGTCGATCCGCCGCCTGATCGGCCGCTCGGTGCGAGCCCGGGCGCTCGCCCGCGGGGTCCGGGAGGCCATCGTCGGACCGGGTGCGGTCGCCACGCCACGCCCGATCGCGAGCGACACGCCCGGGTTGGACGGCGTCACCGAGCTCCTCCGCGTCAGACCCCGCGCGGCGGCAGCGGGCGACGGGCCGCGCCTCAACCTGCTGATCCCGACGCTCAGCCCCCGTCGCGTCTTCGGCGGCGCGAAGACCGCCATCGACCTCTTCGATGAGCTCGGACGCCGGTTCCCGCGACGTCGGATCGTGACCTTCACTCCCGTGACCGGAGGAAGCACCGAGACGCTCGACGGCTTCGTGATCCGGGACGCGAGCGACGAGCGGACGCCGCCCCGCGTCGTCGTCGCCGCCCCCTCCGGAGCCGACACGGTCCTCGCCGTCGGGCCCGACGACGTGTTCCTGGCGACGTTCTGGAGCACGGCCGAGCTGGCGGTCCGCCTCGTCCGCTGGCAGTCCGACACGTTCGGCGGACCCCTCCGCCCGTATGGCTACCTCGTTCAGGACTTCGAGGCCGGCTTCTATCCGTGGTCGGCCCAGTCCGAGCTGGCGCGCGGGACCTACGCCTCGGACGTGCCGACGATCGCGGTCGTCAACAGCGGCCTGCTCAGCGATTTCCTCGACGGGCGGGGCGCCGACTTCGCCGGCCGGCATGTGTTCGAGCCACGGCTCGACCCCCGGCTTCGGGCGCTCATTGACAGCCCGGTCGACGAGCGTCGCCGCCGGATCGTCGTCTACGGCCGGCCCGGGACGCCCCGGAACGCGTTCCCGCTCGTCGTCGACGGGCTCCGCGACTGGGTCGACCGCGGCGGGGCCGGCGGCTGGGAGGCGGTTTCCGTGGGCGAGCCGCATCCAGCGGTGGACCTCGGGCACGGCCTCGTCCTGGGCCGCGTCGGGAAGCTTCCGCTCGAGGCCTACGGCTCGCTGCTCCGCGAATCGGCGGTCGGCCTCTCGCTCATGGTCTCGCCCCATCCCAGCTACCCGCCGCTCGACATGGCCCACCTCGGGATGCGGGTCGTGACGAACTCCTTCGGCCCGAAGGACCTCTCGACGTGGCACGAGAACATCACGTCGGTCGGTTCGCTGACGGCCGCAGCGATCGGCGAGGCGCTCCTGGCCGCGACACGAGCCTTCGAGGCGGATCCGGCGGCCGGCGACCGTGCCCGGCCGCTCCGACCCGACTACCTGGCCGAGGGACCGGTCTTCCCGTTCGCCGACCAGCTCGCCGCCGAACTGCTTGCCGGATCGACGTCCCCGCCGCCGTCCTGACGGGCGGCTGCAACCCGACCCGCGCCTACAATGGGCCCGTCCCTGCCCACCCGACGGAGTCCCGCCGACGATGAGCGCCCCAACCCAGACGATCGACGAGCTGGCGATCAACACGATCCGGACGTTGTCGATCGATGGTGTCCAGAAGGCGAACTCGGGGCACCCGGGCGCCCCGATGGGCGCCGCCCCTATGGCCTACACGCTGTGGACGCGCTTCCTGCGCCACGCACCGACGCGCCCCGACTGGCCGGATCGGGACCGCTTCGTCCTGTCGGCCGGGCATGCCTCGATGCTCCTCTACTCGCTCCTCCACCTGAGCGGCTACGAGGTCACGCTCGACGACCTGCGGGCGTTCCGCCAGTGGGACTCGATCACGCCCGGCCACCCCGAGTTCGGCCTCACGCCGGGCGTCGAGGCGACGACCGGGCCGCTCGGCCAGGGCTTCACGAACGCGGTCGGCATGGCGATCGCGGAGCGCCGGCTCGGAGCGGAGTTCAACCGGCCAGGCCACGCCATCGTCGGCCACCGGACCTACACGCTCTGCTCGGACGGCGATCTCCAGGAGGGCATCGCCTCGGAGGCCGCGTCCCTGGCCGGCCATCTCCGCCTCGGCAAGCTCATCGCGCTCTACGACGACAACCGGATCCAGCTCGACGGACCGACCTCGATGGCCTGGTCGGAGGACGTCGTCGGCCGTTTCGACGCGTACGGCTGGCACACCCAGCGGGTCGAGGACGGCAACGACCTCGAGGCGATCGCGGCAGCGATCGAGACGGCGCGCGACGACGAGCGGCCCTCGCTCATCGCGATCCGGACCCACATCGGCTTCGGCAGCCCGAACCGCCAGGACACGCAGAAGGCCCACGGCCAGCCGCTCGGTGCCGACGAGGTCCGCCTGACGAAGGAGGCGTACGGCTGGGACCCGGACGTCTCGTTCCTCGTCCCGGACGAGGCCGCCGCACTCTTCCGGCGGGCGATCCCGGCGGGCGAGGAGCTCGTGGCCGGCTGGGAGCGGGCGCTCGAGGCCTACACCTCGGAATTCCCCGACGAGGCGGCCGAGTTCGGGCGGCGGATCAGCGGCCGCCTGGCCGACGGCTGGGACGCCGGCCTCGGGACCTACCCTGTCGGCGAGGAGATCGCGACCCGCAACGCAAGCCAGGATGCGATCCAGGCCCTCGCCGAACCAGTGCCGGAGCTGTTCGGCGGCGCCGCCGACCTGTCCGAGTCGAACCTGACCGACGTCAAGGGCGCCCCGGAGTTCCAGGCCGACGAACCCGGTCGCAACGTCCGCTTCGGAGTCCGCGAGCACGCGATGGGCGGGATCGCCAACGGGATCGCCTATCACGGCGGGCTGTTGCCGTACGTCGGCACGTTCCTCACGTTCAGCGACTACATGCGCGGCTCGGTTCGCCTCGCCGCGCTGAGCGGGCTCCATGTCGTGTACGTCTGGACCCACGATTCGGTCGGTCTCGGCGAGGACGGCCCGACCCACCAGCCGGTCGAGCATTACGCGGCCCTCAGGGCGATCCCGAACCTCTGGTTCATCCGGCCGGGCGACGCGAACGAGACCGCGGCCGCCTGGGCCGTCGCCCTCGAGCGCGGCGCCGAGGATCCCTCGGGCCCGGTCGCGCTCTCGCTCACCCGCCAGAAGCTGCCGACGCTCGCGGGCACGGCCGAGAAAGCGCGCCAGGGCGTCCGGCGCGGCGGCTACGTCCTGCGCGACGCGGACGGCGGTGAGCCGCAGCTCGTCCTCATCGCGACCGGCTCCGAACTCCAGCTCGCGGCGGGCGCGGCCGAGGCGCTCGCGGCCGACGGCGTCCGGGCCCGGGTCGTCTCGCTGCCCTGCTGGGAGCTGTTCGAGCGCCAGGACGAGGCCTACCGAGAGTCGGTCCTGCCGCGAGCGGTCCGGGCGAGGGTGGCCGTCGAGGCCGGCGTCTCGCTCGGCTGGGACCGCTGGACCGGCGACGAGGGGGCGATCGTCGGGCTCGACCACTTCGGCGCGTCCGCGCCGGCCGGGACGATCTTCGAGCGGTTCGGATTCACCGTCGACCGCGTGGCCGCGGTGGCCCGCGGCGTGCTCGACGGATCGATCCGCGGCCCGGTGCCGACGCTCGAGCCGGGCCACCTGCCTGCGCCGCGCCGCGGCCACGATCGGCGGGCCGGCGGCGGGGACGGCAGCCACCCGACGCTGGGCCGTGAGGAGTCGGGCGTCGACCGGTCCTCCGGTTCGGACCCCGGCCACAGCTGATGCGCGTCGCCTTCGCCGCCGACCACGCCGGCGCCGCCCTCAAGGACGATCTGATCCGGCGAATCCATCTTGCCGCGCTCGGCCACGACCTCATCGACCTCGGCGGCGACGGCACCGACCCGGACGACGACTATCCCGACTTCGCCCAGCGGCTGGGGCTTGCGGTCCGTGACGGCTCGGCCGATCGGGGCATCCTGATCTGCGGCTCCGGCGTCGGGGCCAGCGTCGCCGCGAACAAGCTGCGAGGGGTTCGGTCGGCGGTCTGCCACGACACGTATTCGGCCCACCAGGGGGTCGAGCACGACGACATGAACGTGCTGACGCTCGGCGCCAGGGTCATCGGTCCGGAGCCCGCCTACGAGTGCTGTCTCGCCTTCCTCGGGGCGACATTCAGCGGCGAGGAGCGCCACCGGCGCCGGCTGGCCAAGGTGCAGGCGATCGAGGCCGCCGGCTGACCTCGCGACGTCGTCGCCTCGTGGTCCGGCTCCTCGACCGGCTCGACACGACCGCGGACCTGCTGCATCCCTGTCACTCCTGCCGGCCTCGAGCCACGAGGCGTTGACGTGGACGGACTACCATTGGTGCCACGATGCCAGATCCCGTATCGGCGACTTCGAACATGCCCCGCTTCTCGTTCGGCGACGCGGCGGCGGCCGTCGAGGAGGCGGTCCGGAGGGCGCGGTCCGAGCGCTGGCCGGAGCGCCTGTTCGACCGCGACCCGAGCCTCTGGTCGCCCGACCTGCGGGTCCAGGAGGCCATCGCCGACCGCCTCGGCTGGCTCGATGCGCCGACCCACTTCACCGAGCAGATCGCGGCTCTCGAGGGCTTCGGCGAGGGCATCCGCGAGGCCGGCTTCACGACGGCGGTCGTCGCCGGCATGGGCGGCAGCAGCCTCGCCCCCGACGTCCTGATCCGGACGTTCGGCCGGGCCGAGGGCTGGCTCGACCTGCGGGTCCTCGATTCGACGGATCCGGCAGCCGTCGCCGCGGCCGTCGACGATCTCGACCCGCTCGCGACGCTCTTCATCGTCGCGAGCAAGTCCGGCACGACGACCGAGCCGCTGGCGTTCCAGGCCGACGCCTGGGCCCGGATCGAGCGGGCGCTGCGGGACCGCGGCGCCCCCCGCAACGAGCACGCCGGTGAGTTGATGGTGGCGATCACCGATCCGGGCAGGAGCGTCGATTCGATCCCCCATCACGACGACCTGCGGGGCGTCTTCCTGAACCCGCCCGACATCGGCGGGCGCTACTCGGCGCTGACCTACGTGGGGCTCGTCCCGGCGAGCCTGATCGGGCTCGATCTCGACGCGCTGCTCACGTCGGCCGCGACGATGCTCGCCGCCTGCCGAGAGCCCGATCCGGATGCCAATCCCGGTGTCAGCCTCGGGCTCGCGATGGGCGTGCTCGCCCGGAACGGCCGCGACAAGCTCACGTTCCTTGCCGACCCGGGCATCGCGACGTTCGGCGCGTGGGCCGAGCAGCTCGTCGCGGAGAGCACGGGCAAACGCGGCGTCGGGATCGTGCCGGTGGACCGCGAGCCGCTCGGCCCGATCGAGGCGTACGCGTCGGACCGGGCGTTCGTCCGGCTGCGGCTGGCGGGCTCGGGCGGCGCCGAGGTCGAGGCCGCGGACGAGCTTGCCGAGGCAGCGGAGGCGGCCGGCCACGCGGTGATCCGGATCGACATGGCGGATCCGATCGATCTCGGCGCCGAGTTCGTCCGCTGGGAGGTCGCCACCGCCATCGCCGGGGCGGTCCTCGCGATCGACCCGTTCGACCAGCCCAACGTCGAGGAGGCGAAGCAGCGGACCCGCGAGTTGCTCGCCCGCCACGAGGACGGCGGGGACCGGAACGGCGGCCGGCCGGTCCCGGCTCCGGTCGTCGCGGCCGAGGGCCTGGCTCTGTTCGGTGACGCGCCGCTTCGACTGAGCGCCGACGGCAGCCACACGCTCGCCGGCGAGCTCCGCCGCCATCTCGACCGGCGGCGGCCGAACGCGTACCTGGCGATCCAGGCCTTCGTTGCGCCGTCGCCGGAGCGGGACGCCGCGATCGCCCGGATCCGTCGGCTCCTGCGTGATTCGACGCGCTGCGCGACGACGGCCGGTTATGGTCCGCGGTTCCT
>DASTVH010000035.1:0-2295 GCA_035759195.1 Candidatus Limnocylindrales bacterium | reverse complement strand
CCGGCCGGGCGTACGGGCCGCGATTCCTGTGGACCTGGCCCAATGCCCGGATCAGCGTCATGGGCGGCCAGCAGGCGGCGCGGGTCCTCTCGACGGTTCGCGGGGAGTTCCCCTCGGACGAGGAGCGAGACGCATTCGAGGGGCCGATCCTCGAGACCTACGAACGCGAAGGCAACCCGTACTTCGCGACGGCCCGGCTGTGGGACGACGGCATCATCGATCCGCTCGAGACCCGCCGGGTGCTCGCCCTCGGCATCGAGGCCGCCCTCCACGCGCCCATCCCCGAGACGCGGTTCGGCGTGTTCCGGATGTGAGCGGGCGGGTCCGGTGCGGTGATCGGAGGCACCGCGGATCGCCGGGGCCGCTGGCGGGGCCCGACGGCATCGTTATGCTGCCGGCGAGCGGCGTCCACCGCGCCGCCGGAGGGAAGGAGAGGTCATGGCCAGTCTCGGTGTGCTGCTCCTCGTGCTCGGCGTCGGGTCGCTCCTGCTCCCGATGTTCGACATCCAGTTCCAGATCATGACGATCGTGGACCCGTACCAGCCCTTCGCCGGAGTCGTCGTGGCCGCCGTGGGAGCGGCCCTCATCGCTCTCGCCCTGCAGCGACGGCGGACGGCCGCCACGCCCGCGCCGACGAACGCCACCGAAAGCTGAGGCCGGGGCGGGCCCAATCGCCCCGCAACCGCGCCGGTGGTCGTCGACCACCGGCGCCCGGCACGAAGCCCATGTCGGGGGCCCTCATGAAGAACGACGATCCGATCTCCAGCGGCGGCCAGGTCCTCCTCGTCCTGGGTGCGATGGCCTTCCTGCCGCCGCTCTTCGACTACGAGTTCCTGATCACGGCCTGGCTCGGCTCGATGCAGCAGCCGGTCGGCCTGAGCGCGATGGTGGTCGGCGGGGTGCTCCTCGCGGTCGGCAAGCTGCGCCAGTTCCGGAACGCGGCACCGGTGATCTCGCCGACGGATCCCGAAGCGCTCCTGACGCCCAGCGTGGCTGCCGCACCCGAACCGCCGGCCGGCCCTCGGCTCGAGCCGCCCGGCGCCTGATCCCGACCGATCCGCGGGGTCGTCGTCCGGTAGCATCCGCGGCCATGGACGGCCGCGTGCTCCAGGTCAACGTCTCGCCCGGCGGCGTGCCGAAACAGCCCGTCGAGCGCGCCTGGGTCGGCGACTTCGGCGTCGCAGGTGATCGCCAGCGACACGACACGGTCCATGGCGGGCCGCATCGCGCGGTCGCCCTCCTCGGGATCGAGGCGATCGAGCGGGTCCAGGCGGACGGCCACCCGATCTATCCGGGCTCGACCGGCGAGAACCTGACGACGACCGGCATCGAGCTGGCCGGCCTGCCCGTCGGGACCCGGCTGGCGATCGGCGAGACGCTCGTCCTCGAGCTGTCGGGCCCGGCCAACCCGTGCAACCTGATCGGCGGCTCGTTCCGCGGCGGCAAGTCGGGCCGGATCTCCATCCTGACCCACCCGGCCGACAGCCGGATGTATGCGCGGACGCTCGTCGCGGGCGAGGTCTGCGCTGGCGACCCGATCCGGGTCCTGCCGGCGGCCGCCGACTCGATCGCCCGGCGGCACCTCGATCTCGAGAAGATCGATTCGGTCGTGCGGGCGGCCGAGGTGGCCCGGTGGAATGCCGCGGCGGCAGCGGGGTTCGATGTCCGGGTCGTCGACGACGGAGACCTCGCGATGGTGGCTTCGCCGGAGCTGCCGAGCTCCCAGTTCAACCGGGTCATCGGCCATCGCATCGTGCCGAACCTGCTCGGTCGCATGCTCGACTTCTTCCGGACGCACGGCACCGTCGGCCGGATCGTCGCGGAGCGGCCGCCGTGGCCCGGCGCGGTCGCCGAGAGCCGACTCGTCTCGTTCGGAGCCGCCCCCGAGCGGATCGCCGGCGTCGGCGCCCCGCTGCCGGCGGGGTTCGCGATGCGGGAGATCGGGCCGGCAGAGGCGGACCGCTGGGCGCAGACGCTCGTCGCAGGCTCCTCGATCGACGGTCGCGATCGCGACGCATGGCTGGCCTCGATGCCGCCGCTCGTTGGCGCCGCCGGCTGGCAGCACCTCGTTGTCGAGGCCGAGGGGTCGATCGTCGCGGTTTCGGCGCTGTTCACCCGGCGGCGCGTCGGTCGCCTTCTCCACACGGCGGTCCAGCCGGCGGCGCGCGGGCTCGGGCTCCAGCGGGCGATGATCGCCCGACGGACGGCGATCGCCGCGGATCGCGGTTGTCTGCTCATCTCGGCCGGGGCGCTCGCCGGAAGCCCGTCGGCGGCCAATCTGCTCGCGATGGGCTT
>DASTVH010000034.1:0-17551 GCA_035759195.1 Candidatus Limnocylindrales bacterium | reverse complement strand
GCTGGACCGGACCGCAGACAGGGGTATCGCACGATTCGAGGGCCTCATCCGTGATCCGCGGGCGCCGGAGGCGACGGGCGAGTTCGCGGAACTCGCCGGCACCGTCGAGTGGACGTGTCAGGATCGATGAGCCGGTCCGATGACGCGGCCCGGGACTTCAGTAGTCGATCCGCATGACGACGCGCCTCGACGTCGGGTGGCTGACCTCCTCGAACCCGGCCTCGACGAAGCAGTTGCGGTTGCCGACGTTGAGCTCGCCCCAGGTGACCTCCCGGCCCGGCTCCGTGAGCATCGGATACCCCTCGAGGGCCCGCGCACCTCGCTCGCGGGCGAACTCGACCGCGGCCCGGGTGAGCGCCCGCATCACGCCGCGGCGGCGGAACCCCGCCCGCGTTCCGAAGCAGGTGACCGACCAGACGCCCCCGTCTGACGGGTCTTCGTCGCGCCCCTTCCACGGGATCGTCGTGCGCAGCAGGCGCGGGTAGGCCGTGCGGGGTTCGACCGCGCACCAGCCTGCGGGCTCGCCTGCGAGATAGGCGACGAGGCCGCTCGTCGTGCGCTCGCTCGGATAGCCGCAGCGGGTCTCCTGCCGCAGTCGCTCCATGCGACCGCCGACCTGGAGCGTCCTCCACTCCGCCCAGCTGCGAAGCTTGTTCTTCTGGCACTGGCAGTAGGCGGCGTACCCGCGGTTGCCGAAGATCAGGCGCAGGTCCTCCCAGGTGGCTTCATTGGCCGGGACGATCAGGATGTCCGTCCCATCGGGCACCGGTTGCGGACGAGGCACTGTTTGGGACTCCCGGGCTCCGCGTCGATCGAGCGAGCATGATCGTCGAATTTGACGGGTCATGGCAGGAATCGGGCGCGTGGCCCGGCAGGGGCGCCACCGACCGGGTGTCATGCCGGAGTGGCCGGGTCCCGGGAATCCCAGGCGGCCCGGCCACTCCACCCCTCGTCGGACGGCTCAGTTGACGACGATCTCGCCCTGCATCCAGGGATGGATCGCGCAGAGATAGAGGAGCCGGGACCCCGCCGGGGCGGTGACGTCCGCCGAGATCGACCCATCGTCGCCGAAAAAGAGCGAATCGCCGGGCGCATCGAGGCCCGGTCCGCCGGCCTCGACAACCGGGTTGAACCCGCCACCGAAGTGGGCCGTCAGGGCCACGTCGCACGGCTGGCCCGGGGCGGCGCAGCCAAAGATCCCGTCCGCGGTCGGCTCGGGGAACTCCGCGACGACCGTGACCGTGTGCGGGGCGGTCGTCCGGTCATCGTGGGTCCAGGTGACCTCGTCGCCGCTCGCCACCCGGATCATGCCGGGCTGGAAGCGGATGGTCGCCTGGATCAGGGTGTTCGGGATCACGATCTCGTCGCCGATCGTCCTGACGCCTCGATCCGACGCGGCGAACACGACGTTCGTCGCGAGGGCGAGTGTCACGACCCCCGCCGTGACTGAGAGAAACCGTCGCATGGCAGCCCTCCTTGGTGACCAGTCCTCGGCGTCGGTGGCCTACGGCACCATGGCGGCGGGACCCTGCCGTCAGGCTGCGCGCGGATGGGCCCGCCGTCATGGGGCCGCCGTCCCGGGAGGCCCGGGAATGGGACGCTCCCACGCCGTCAGTCGGTCAGGCGGCGGAAGGCCCACAGGGTGACCGAGTGGAGGATGAGCCCGACCAGCACGATCGCCATGACGGCCCGGCCGATGACCGCCGGCTCGAACCCGACGGTCATGAGCGAGCGCATTGCCTCGATGACGTGGCTGATCGGGTTCCAGGCGTTCACGACCTGGAGCCATTCGGGCATCAGCGTCGTCGGGACGAATGCCGTCGACATGAATGCGATCGGAAAGAACAGGATCGACAGCGTGCTCGTCGCCTGCTCGTTGCGCGTCAGGAGTGCCGGCACGAACGACGTCCCCGACCAGGCCACACCGAAGGCGCCGCCCAGGAGCATGATCCCGATCGCGCCGGGCACCCCGGTGGCGATCGGCGCACCGAGCAGGACCGAGACCGCGAGGATCGCCCCGGCCATGGCGACGCACTCGAGGAACAGGGGCACGAACTCGCCGGCCAGGATCGAGTAGCGACTGATCGGCGTGATGCGGAGCTTGTCGAGAAAGCCGTTCCGGTAGTCGTAGAGCAGGTTGCTGCCCGACCACGAGACGGCGAAGAAGACGACGAAGGCGACCTGGCCGGGGGCCAGGTACGCGAGATAGCTCTCGCCGCCGAAGCCAGGCAGCTGGGTGATGTCCTGGTACAGCTGGCTGAACACGAGGAGCTGGATCAGCGGGTAGAGGACGACGCTCACGGGGTTCGCCGGAACCCGGTAGAACCGGCGGACCGACCGGCGGCCGAGATGGAAGGCATCGTGACCGAGCCACGCGACCGCCGTCATCGTCAACCCCACCAGCCCAGCTCGATCGTCCCGTCAGCCGCCTCGCTCCGGATCTCCCGCCCGGTGTGGCGCAGGAAGACGTCGGCGAGGGTCGGCTCGGACATCGCCAGGCCGCGGATCGTCACGCCGTCACCGTCGAGCCGGCGAAACAGCTCGGGGATCGAGCTGCCCGCATCGACGAGGGCGAGGCGGACGCCGGTCGGAGTCCGCTCGAGGCGACGGAGCGGCTCGAACGTGGAAAGGCGACGAGCAACCTCGTCCTGGGCTCGGACGACCCCATCCCCGAGGTCAGTGACGAGTCGCAGCTCCACGGTGTCGGCGCCGACCGCGCGCTTCAGGTCGCCCGGCGTGCCCGAGACGACGATCCGACCGCGGTCGATGATCGAGATCCGGTCGCACAGCTCGTCGGCCTCCTCCATGTAGTGAGTCGTGAGGAACAGGGTCGTGCCCTCGGAGCGGATTCGCCGCAGCTCGCCCCAGAGCGCCGATCGGCTCTGCGGGTCGAGGCCCTCGGTTGGTTCGTCGAGGAACAGCACGGCCGGCCGATGGACGAGCGCAGACGCGAGGTCGAGTCGGCGCCGCATCCCGCCCGAATACGTCCCGACGTACTTGCCCGCGACCTCGGTGAGCCCCATGAGCTCGAGGAGGGCGTCGACGCGGCGGGTGAGCTCGCCGCCGGGCACCCGGTAGAGGCGCCCGGCGAGCTCGAGGCTCTCGCGTCCCGTGGCGAGGGCGTCGGTCGCCACGGTCTGCATCGCGAAGCCGATCCGGCCGCGGACGCGGCCGGCCGCCGCAGCGACGTCGAGGCCCACCACCCGGGCGTGCCCGCTCGTCGCGCGGAGGAGGGTCGCGAGGATCCGGATCGTGGTCGTCTTGCCGGCTCCGTTCGGCCCGAGGAAGCCGAAGACCTCGCCTTCGTCGACCGTGAACGACACACCGTCGACGGCCCGCGTGCCGCCCGGGTAGACCTTGACGAGCTCCACGACCTCGATCGCGGCCATCGGATTCGGGATCCCGTATCGGCGCTAGCGGGCCAGCGTGCTCGTCGCCGTCCCGGCGACCGCGGCCGGCGACTCCTCGCGCCGGTTTCGGGCCAGCCACGCCTCGCGACCCAGCATGATCGAGACGAGCAGAATCGCGAACCCGTTGACCGGGTGGAGGGCGGAAAGCATCGGCGCGTCGGCGCGCAGGCCCACGAAGACCGACTGGAGGATGAACATCCCGAAGATCGCCAGCGGGTAGACAAGCTGACGCCGGCCGAGCCGCCCGACGGCCGCCAGCACGAGAAGAAGGAACGGCAGAAGCTCGAGGAGGTATCCCCAGGTCGCGTGCACCTGGAAGGTCCGCGGATCGTCGAACACGCCGAGGCCCGCCAGGAAGACCTGGACGACCACTCCGGCGACGAGGAGCCAGGCCACCACCAGGTGGATCTGTCGGATGAGGGCCATCGATCGCCTCCGCTCGGATCGCGGCACCGCACGCGCGGTGCTCGCGTCCTCGACGGTGTACCGCGAACGTCGTCCCGCCGAAGAGGGCTCGGCGTCCCGGATCGCCCGGGAAAACCGTTCAGGCGGCCTCGCTCGGCTCGGATGCCCCGTCGGCCTCGACGACCGATGACGTCGCGCGAAGGAGCTCCAGCGCGCGATGGGCCACCAGCCAGGCCAGCCAGAAGACGAGGAGCGCGTTCAGCGGATGAAAGGCCGCGACGATCGGCGCCGTGTGCCGAGCGGCGGCCAGCTCCGGCTGGATCACGGCCGCAAGGGTGAGGCCGGCGGTCAGGAGGATGGTCCGCCGCTCGAAGCGCGCCACGAGCACGAACAGCAGGAGGAGGAGCGGTGCTGAACCGAGGCCCCAGCCGACCCCGGCGTGAAGGGTCCAGTCGCCCAACTCGAAGAGGCCGATGCCCGCGAGGAAGACCTGGAAGACGACTCCCGCCAGGAACAGCCAGGCGAGGACGGCGAAGGCGATCCGCCGGCCCTTCACGTCTCGCTGGGTTCGGCCGGCTGGCGGATCGAGCTGATGGCTCGCCGGGCAACGAGGATCGCCAGGGCGAAGATCGCGAGGGCGTTGACGGTGTGGAGGGCGGCCAGGGGCGGAACTTGCTCGCGGAGCGAGGGTAGGACCGTCTGGATCGCGAACGCGACGAGCAGGACCACGGTCAGCGTACGCGTCCCGGCCGGGAGCCGTGCCGCACCGGCGAGGAGCACGAGGACCGGGGCGAGCCAGCCGTAGACGTAGGCGAAGTCGCGGTGGATCGAGCCGCCGAGCCTGGCAAAGATCTCGAGACCGACGAGGACCACTTGGAGGACCACGCAGGCGAGAAACAGCCAGGCACCAACGAGGAAGAGGAGCCGGGCAGGCCCGATCCCCCGCAGCGCGCGTGCCATGGGATCAGGCTGAGGGCTCGTCCGTCCCGTCGTCATGAGCCGGCCGTCCCGTCCGGCTCGGGACGTCGGACGGTCGGCGCCGTCGCCGCGCTCATCCGCCGGGGCGCCGGATCCGCTCGTCGCGGACGCCGAATCCGGCCTCGCGTGCCCGGACGATCGCCTGGGCCCGGTCGACGACCATCAGCTTGCTCAGGATCGTGCTGACGTGGTTGCGGACGGTCTTGAGGCTGATCCCGAGTCGCGCGGCGATCGTCGAATTGCTCGACCCTTGGGCCAGCTCCTCGAGCACCTCCCGCTCCCGGTCGGTCAGGTCCGGAAACGGCTGGATGCCGATCGCCCTGGCCCGCGCGAAGAACCCGACCATCCGCTGCGCCACACCCGCCCCGAAGATCGCCTCGCCGTTGCCAACTCCCTCGATCGCCCGCCGCATCTCGTCGTGCCCGGCGTCTTTCAGCAGGTAGCCCCGGGCACCCGCCCGCATGGCGGCGAAGATCGACTCGTCGTCGGCGAACATCGTGAGGATCAGGACCGCCGACGCCCACCCGTTCGAGACGATCTCCCGCGTCGCCTCGATCCCGTTCCGGCCGGGCATCGCGAGGTCCATGAGGACGACGTCGGGCCGGAGGCGTTGGGCGAGCTCGACCGCCTCATCGCCGTTCGACGCTTCACCCAGCAACTCGACCCCGGGCGACGCCTCGAACAGCGCCCGCAGGCCGTCTCGCACGACGGGGTGATCGTCCGCGACGAGAATCCGCACCGCGGACCCCGGCCGCGGGCTCTGGCTCGTCACGACGCCCAACCCGTCACGGCGTCACGACCGGCAGGCGGGCGGTCACGACGGTCCCGCCGCCTTCGGCCGACCGGATGTCGAGGCTCCCACCCACCTCCTCGGCCCTCTCACGCATCGAGGTCAGGCCGACGCCGGGCGACGCGACAAGCGGGATCCCACTCCCGTCGTCGGCCACGGTTACGACCAGGTCGCCGTCGGCCATCGTGAGATCGACCCTTACCTGGGATCCGCCGCTGTGCCGGGCAGCATTGGACAGTGCCTCGAGCGTGATGCGGAGGGCGGCCACCTCGACGGCGGCCGGCAGCGATGGCAGCTCCCCAGGGGCATCGAGCCAGACCCGGAGCCGCTCATCCGCGGATCCCTCGTCGAACGTGGCGATCTGCATCCGGAGCGTCCCGACGAGGCCGAACACGTCGAGTGCCGGCGGCCGGAGGTCGTGGGCGATCCGCCGGATCTCGTCGATCATCCCCCGGACGTCCCCGTCGACGGCGTCGAGGAGGCCGGCCGCGCGGTCGGGGTCCGACCCCATCAGGCTGCGGGCGGCACCGAGCTTCATGAGGGAGCCCGCCATCGTCGGACCGAGCTCGTCGTGCAGGTCCCGACGCAGCCGGCGACGTTCCTCCTCGCGGGCGGCGACCAGCTCCTCGTGCGAGCGGCGCAGGTCCGCAGTGAGCCGGACCGCCTCGACCGCGGGCGCCGCCTGCCGGGCGAGATCGGCGAGCAGCTGCCCGTCGGCGTCGCCGAACGGCTCATCCGCCGCCCGCGGGGCAAGGACGAGCCGACCCACCGGACGTCCGTGATAGACGATCGGCAGGCGAATCAGGTCGCGTGGACCGGCGGCGTCGATCGGCACGCTGCCGTGCGCGGCCTCGACCCGGGCCTCGCCCTCGTGGTCGAGCTCGATCGCGACGTACGGCGAGCGGAGGGAATCGGCGACGGCGTCGACGAGCGTCGGCAGCACAGTTGCGGGGTCGAGCGATGCCTCGAGCCGGCGGCCGAGTCGCCGCAGGGCGCGGTCCGGCTCGTCACGGTCGCCGTACATCATCCGGTTGACCGAGCGGTGGAGTCGGTCCCGCAACGGCAGGGCCACGATCGCCACCGCCCCGGTACCGAGGAGGGCGATCGCGAACGGTGCATTGCCGGGAATCAACCCGCCGATGAGGGCCACCGTTGCCGCGTAGGTCAGCAGGACGCCGGCGGTCAGCCCGCCGTACACGAGTGAACGATTGACGACGGCATCCAGGTCGAACAGGTGGTGGCGGTTGATCGCGAGGACGAGTGCGACCGGGAACGGCAGGCCGAGGAGTGCGATCGCGCTGCGGGGCAGGAGCGGCTCGCCGATGAGGAGCTCGGGACCGAACCACAGGACCAGGCCGGTCACGGCCGCGACGGCCGCGGCCCCGGCGACCAGGCGGATCTGGCGCCGGCCGACCTGGTCGACGAGACGCATGTAGCTGTACGTCATGAGCGTGATCGCGGCGACGATCGCCACGACCTGGAGCACGACCTGCCCGTCGATCCATGCCGCCAGCGCCGGCAGCGCCCGACCGGTCGTGACCCCCGCTCCGACGATGAACGCGATCGCGGCTGCCAACGGTAGGCCGTAGGCGATCGCGAAGACGCGGCGCGGACGCGCCGCGAACGGATGGGGCCGCGGGAAGACGAGGGCGAAGTGCAGGGCCCCGCACCAGAACAGGGTGTAGGCCAGCCCAGCAGTGGCCGCATACAGCCAGAAGCCCGTGGCCGCGACGAGGTCCGAGACCTGGGCACCGAGAGCCCACGGCACGGTGCTCGCGAACATGCCGGTACCCGCGACGAGGAGGGCCTGGGCCGCGGGCTCGTCCGGCCGGCGGGCGAAGAGGTACGCGCCCACGAGCTGAACGGACAGGGCGAGCACGAGGACGCCCCAGTCCTCGACGATGGCCCCGATCGGGTCGAACGCGGTCGCGACAAGGGTCACGTCCATCCGACCGCCCGGACGCTCGACGGCGACCACGATCGGATCGCCGCCGGCCACGATCGGCCGCGGCTCGTTCGGGTCGAGGAGAGCGGCGGCCCAGGCCTCGATGCTGCGCCCGTGGATCGCGACGACCCGGTCGCCGGGCGCCAGGGGTCCGGAACCGGATCCGGAGCCCGCCGCCACGACCCCGACGCCGGCGCCGGCGAACGGGTTGCCAGGGCCGCCGATGTCGGTCCCGTCGGTCGGCGTCCCGAGGCGGTATCCGGCGAACGCGGCCGCCGCGGCAAGCAGCAGGAATGTCAGCCCGGACAGGCTGAGCCGCCCGACCCGGACGCGGGCAATGCGGTGCGCTGGGGCGATCGTCGTCTCGACGGCCATGCCGGGGCGGGCCTCCGACCTTGGTTCCTCGGCGCCAGTCTACGGGGCGCGGCAACGGGTCCCGACTCGTCCCCGACCCGCGCTGTCGGTCCCGCCGGCCGCTGAGGAGTACCTTCGCACTGTAACGAGCGGGCAAGGCGGCGCCACCAACCGGGTGCGCTCGGTTTCGGGCGCCGGGGAAACACGAAGGGAGACACGACATGCCGCTCACCAAGGGAGTCCTGGCGCTGCTCGAGGCGAAGCCCGGGAAAGAGGCGGATCTCCGAGCCTTCCTGGTCGAAGGACAGGCGATCGCGGAGCAGGAGCCGGGAACGCGCGTCTGGTATGCGTTCCGCGTCGACAGCGCGACCTTCGGGATCTTCGATGCCTTCGACGACGAGGAGGGCCGTCAGGCGCACCTGTCCGGCCGAATCCCCGCGGCCCTCGGCGAGGTCGGCCCCCAGCTCCTTGCAAAGGACCCCGACCTTCGCCTCGTCGACGTCCTGGCCGAGAAGCCGCGCACCTGACTTCTGGTTCCGGCCGCGTCGGCCCCACGAGGACCGATGAGTCCAGGATCGTTCCGGCGTCTAACGTTCAACCGGACAGCACGGAGGACCGACGATGCCGACGATCACCCCGAACCTGTGGTTCGACGGTCAGGCCGAGGAGGCCGCCCGGTTCTGGACCTCGATCTTCCCCGACAGCCGGATCGACCGGGTCAACCGCTCCCCGGCCGAGTTCCCGAGCGGCCGCAAGGGTGACGTCGTGACGGTCGACTTCACGCTCTCCGGCCAGCCGTTCACCGGGATCAACGGCGGACCGGAGTTCACGTTCGACGAGGCGATCTCGTTCCTGATCGATTGCCAGGATCAGGCCGAGGTCGATCACTACTGGGACGCGCTGCTCGCCGACGGCGGCGAGCCGGGACCGTGCGGCTGGCTGAAGGACCGCTACGGCGTGTCCTGGCAGGTCGTCCCGCGGCGGCTCCAGGAGATGGTGAACAGCGACGATGCGGCCGCCGCCGAACGGGCGACGCTGGCGATGCTCCAGATGTCGAAGCTCGACGTGGCCGAGCTCGAGGCGGCCTACCGCGGAACCGATTAGCTGCGTTCGCGACAATCCGCCCTCCCGCTGGGGTCCGTCCGCCTCTATCTGGCGCCGCCCCATTCGGCTTTCCTGAATGGCCAGGCGCAAAGCGGACCGGCGTTCAGGCCGGCCGGGAGGAGGCCCGAATGACAACGGTATTCGTCGCGTACGGCAGCCGCCACGGTGGAACCCGCGGGATCGCCGAACGAATCGGAGAGGTGCTGCAGGCGGAAGGGATCGAGACGGTCGTCGCCCCCGCGAGCCGGGCCGGTGAGCTCGGCGCGGCCGATGCGTTCATCGTCGGCAGCGGCGTCTACATGGGGAGTTGGCTCGACGAGCCGCTGGAGTTCCTGAAGCGCAACCAGGCGACGCTCGCGTCGCGCCCGACGTGGCTGTTCAGCAGCGGCCCCCTGCTGGGCTCGACGAAGAGCACGCCGGGCGCCGATCCGGTGACCGACGCCCTCGGCCCGGCCGACGGGCCAGGCAGCGGCGGCCGCAAGAAGGTCGAGGCGCTGAGCGCGGTGATCCACCCCCGCGAGCACCGGGTCTTCCTCGGGGCCTACGACCCGAAGGACCCGCCGAAGGCCTTCTCCGAGCGGCTCGTCCGGATGATGCCGGCGGCCAGGAACATCCTGCCGGCCGGCGACTTCCGCAACTGGGAGGACATCGAGGCCTGGGCCCGCGAGATCGCCGCGACCCTGGCTCCTGTTCCGGTGAGCTGACGCCCGGATCGAATCAGCCGCCGGCGTCCCCGGTCGGGATCCGGGTCGCCTGCGACCAGACCGCCTGCCAGCGACCGTCCGTCCAGCGGTACAGGTCGGTGTGCCATACGAGGGCTGAGTCGCGGCCGCCCGACGCGAACCGGATGTCGATCCGCGCCTGGTAGCGGACCGCCCCGGCATCGCCGAAGATCTGGACCGCCACCTCGGACGCCGGCTCGAACACCCGGTACTCGATGACGCCCGACGCGATGTCCCCCAGGTAGGCGCCCTTCGACATCGTGCCTCCGCCCGGCGTCACGAGCTCGTAGTCGTCGGCGTGGAGTTCGCGCGCGACGGCGAGATCCCCCTCGACGAGCGCCCGGAGCCGGCGCCGTTCGGTTGCCCGCAGATCGGCGGCGCGATCGGCGCCCGGATCGGCCATCTCCTAGCTCCCTGCCGCGCGGGCGATCCCGTCGATCAGCCAGCGCAGGCTCGTTGCGAATGCGGCGTCGGTCGGAGGCTGTGACAGCGGGCCGGCCAGCTCGGCCATCCGCGGCCGGCCCGGGTCCGCCGAGAACGCGGCGAGACTGCGCGCCTCACGGGACGTGGGATCCGGCTCCTCCCGCCGGGGGGCATCGAGGACCACCGAGCCAAACGTCAACGTCAGCAGCGCACGGAGGGCGTCGACTGCGGCCGGGCCGTGGACGCCGCCACGGGCCAGCAGCCGCAGGGTCTCCTCGCCGAGGCGGACGGCGTTCGGGCCCCGCATCGGACGCGAGACGAGCAGCGGCAGCAGGTCGGCATGGCTGAGAAGCATCCCGCGGGACGCGTCCATCAGCGCCACGAGGCCGTCGCGCCAGTCCCTGTCCGCCTCGACGGGGACGTCGATCTCGGCCAGGAACGAGTCGAGCACGGCATCCATGAGGTCGGCCTTGCTGGAGTAGTGGCTGTAGAGCGTGTTCGGGGCGACCCGGAGCTCTTCGGCCAGGCGCCGCATCGTCAGCGGCTCGGCGCCTTCCCGCGCGACGATGGCCCGAGCCGCCTGAAGGACCTCGTCGGCGGTCAAGCCGGCGCGGGTGCCGGGGCGGCGGGTGCCCCCGGCAGTCTCGCTCGACCGGTCGAGAGCTCCGCGTGTGGTCCGCGACGAGGCCACAGATCCCCTCCGATCCCTTGACAGCCTTGATTGAACAACGTACAGTTCGTATTGAACAGCGTTCAGTTTACCACGAACCTTTGGATGCAACGGAGGCATCATGACAACCCAGGCAGACGGCGCGTTCATCTGGCATGAGCTCATGTCGAGGGATCCGGACGCGTCGGAGCGCTTCTACGGAGCCGTGGTCGGCCTGGCGGTCGTGCCGACAGGGGAGGGCCCCGACGCCTACCGGACGCTCGTCGTGCACGGTCGGCCGATCGGCGGCATCACCGGGCCGGAGCCCGGCAGCGATGTCTGGCCGTCGGGCGGGCCGGCCGGCCATTGGGTCGGGTATTTCGAGTCGGCCGATGTGGACGCGGCGGCGGCGGTGGCGCGGGACCTTGGGGGCGACGTTCGACTCGGACCGCTCGACATCCCCGGAGTCGGCCGCGTGGCCGTCCTTCGAGACCCCGACGGCGCCACGTTCGGCCTGTTCCATCCCACGGAATCTGCCGCATAAGCCGCGCGAGCCGGGCGCGCGGACGCCCCGCTTCGCTGGGGCGTCCGCTCCGCCTATCCTCCCAGGATGAGGATTCCGCCAGGATCGAGCCGAGTGATTCCCCGATGAAGATGCCCAACTTCATCGCGCCGATGCTGGCGACGCTCGTCGGTGGGCCGTTCGACGACCCCGACTGGTTGTTCGAGGTCAAGTGGGACGGCTTCCGGATCGAGGCCGTCGTTGCGGGCGGCAGGGTCCGACTCTGGACCCGCAAGCAGCTGGACGGGGCGGCGCGCTACTTCGGGCCGTTCCTCGATCCACCGACCTGGCTGGACGCCTCACGGGCGATCGTCGACGGCGAGGTGATCGCGCTCGACGAACGCGGCGAACCCGATTTCGCCCTGCTCCAGGCCCGGATCAAGGGGCGGGGTCTCGCGGCGGAGCCGACCCCGTTCGTCTACCAGGTCTTCGACCTGCTCCATCTCGGCGACCGATCGCTCCTCGACGAGCCGCTCGAGGCCCGGCGTCGACTCCTTGGCGAAGTCCTGCGCCCCGATCCGCGCGTCCGACTGAGTGAACACATCGAGGCCGCCGGTATGGCGTTCTTCGAGGCGGCCCGGGCTCGCGGCCTCGAGGGGATCATGGCCAAGGATCGCCGCTCGCCGTACGTGCCAGGGAAGCGCACCGACCGCTGGCAGAAGATCAAGATCCGGCCCGAGCAGGAACTGGTCGTCGGCGGCTGGGTGACGGGCACCGGCAAGGCGGTCGATCTCGGCGCGCTCCTCGTCGGGGTCTACGAGGACGGTTGGCTGCGCTACGCCGGCAAGATCGGTGCGGGCTTCACGAACGCGAATCGCGCCGAGCTGCTCGCCGCCGTCGCACGGCTGGCCACCGAAGAATCACCCTTCGCGAGTCCGCCCCCACGGGCCGCCGCCCGCGACGCCCGGTGGCTTCGCCCGGAGCTCGTGATCAGGGCCGAGTTCGCCGGCTGGACGGCCGACGGCCTCGTGCGCCAGGCCGCGTACAAGGGCCTCGAGCTCGAGAAGGATCCGCGCAGCGTCATCCGCGAGCGCCCCACGGGGTGATCGCATCCCGAAACACGGCGTGGCTCGCTCCGACCTGACCCCGGCCCGACGCAGCCATGCCGGCTTCCGCGAGGCGGGCGATGACGATCGCCAGCAGGGCGGCGAATGTCACCGGGCGGTCGCCGATGGGCGCGACCGAATGACGCCCGATGCCAGCGTTCGCCCGAGCAGGAGTTCCGCCAGCACGGCCTCGACCTCTTCGGTCGAGTACTCGGGATGGCGAGCGCGAATCCCGGCGCGGGCCAGCGCGCGAACCTCCGTGCTCATCACTTCGGCGAGCCTCAGGCGGGCTGCCGGGGTCATGTCCCGGAACGCTTCGAGTTGCCGCCTGTCGGCAGCACGGGAGGTGTCATGGGCCGGCTCATCGTCAAACTCTACGTGCCAGCGTAGCGCCGTTTGTTACTCAGGCCGGCGCCCGAGGGCGCCCTGTCGGGCGGGTCCGGGGTTTCCAGGCCACTCCGGCTGGCGTACGCTTCGACGGTCAGTCACGGAGGGAGGCTCGAACGATGACGATGCGACAGGCGCTGGTCGACGCGCTGCATCTTCCCGACGACAGCGACACCGTCAAGCGGATTCATGCGCGTGGGCTCGCGATCACCGACGAGGACACGATGAGTCAGGCGATCCACGACGTCTACTGCGGGATCGTCGCCGACCATCAGCACCCCAACGAGAAGGACCGCGAGCAGGCCCGGGCGATGATCGCCGCGCTCCAGAAGGCGGTCGACCAGACACGGGCCTGATCCCCCCGCTCCTGGGCGTTCCCGCTCTGGTACTTCGGGGACACCGAACGACACGTCGCCAGAATGTCGATTCCGACACCGCTCCATCGTCGGCCGGGTAGGAGCGGGATGGGCCCGCGCGACAAAAGGAGCACCACGATGGCCCTGTTCATGTTGTCGGTTCATACGGCGAACGGCGACGCGCCCGAACAGATGACCGAAGCGGAGCAGCGCGAGGGTTTTGCGAAGGTGGCGGGCCTCGAGGCCGAGATGGAGGCGGCCGGCGCGTTCGTGCTCTCGGCGCGACTCTCGAGCCCCGCGGAGGCGAAGGTCGTCCGACCGTCCGGCGGACGGATCCGCAGCACCGACGGTCCATTCGCCGAGACCAAGGAGCACCTCGGCGGCTTCTACCTCCTCGAGGCACCCGACTTCGGCGCCGCGCTCGCCTGGGCGTCGAGGGTCACCGACGCCATCGGGCAGCCCATCGAGGTCCGGCCGCTGGCCGGAAGCCGGAGCGGGGGAGCGCCCGTCTGAGGGTTGCGCGATCGAGTCACCTGCGGTCGACTCGGGATCAGCTCGGCCGTGATCTCGGTGGCGTAGGTCGACGACTGCCCGCCCGCGCGTCCGCCGTGGGATGTCCTGCGCCGGCGCCAATCCCTGGTTCGAGCGGACCCGACAGGAGGATCCGCTCGATCGCCTGCGATCTGGAGTGGACGCCGAGCGCTTCGTACGCGTGCTCGAGGTGCTTGGCAACCGTTCGCGGGGACGAGCCGACTCGGGTTGCGATCTCCGTCCGCGAATAGCCCCGGATCGCCCACAGGAGGACCTCGGCCTGGCGAGGCGTCAGGGCGAGGCCGTCGGATCCGTTGCCCGTGACGCCGTCGATCGCGGCGTCGCGCAAGCGCACCAGGTCCTGCTGGAGGACCCCGAGCATGTCCTGCTCGCGGCGGCTGAAGTCGCGTTCGGACCGGCGAACCGGCCGGAGCGGCGCATTCCGGGGTCCTTGGCCGCCGATCGCCGCGTTCGGGCACCTACATTCGTCCGTTGGTCCGCCAGCCGGACCAAGGGACCGGCGAGCCACAGCGTCGGCGAGGACGAACGGGGAGACTGCGAGGCAGGCTACCGTACGTCGCGTGCTGATCATCGTGCCGCCGTCCGAGTCGAAGCGACCGCCGCCGGCGCACGGCCGCCCGATCGCCCTCGAGGCGCTGTCGTTTCCGGAGCTCATGCCCCACCGGACGCGGATCCTGGAAGCGCTCATCACGACGAGCGCCGGACCGGACGCGTTCCGGCGGCTCCTCGTCCGCCCCACGAAGGCGGCCGAGGTCGCCCGCAACACCCGCCTGCTCGAGCTGCCCACGCGGCCGGCGTTCGAGCTCTACTCGGGCCCGCTTCACGAGGGCCTCGGGGCCGATTCGCTCTCGCGAGGCGCCCATGATCGGGCGCAGGCGAGCGTCGTCGTCACGTCCGCGCTGTGGGGCGCGATTCGGATGGACGACCAGATCCCGCCATATCGCATGCATCTGTGTGCGCACCTCGTCGGCATGGAGCGGCTCGAGCCGACCTGGCGGACGGTCCTTCCGGACCTGCTCGCTCGCACGGCCGGTCCCGAGGGCCTCGTCCTGGACCTCCGCTCGCCGGCCTACCAGGCGATGGGCATACCGGCCGGTCTCGGCGATCGGACCGTGACGCTTCGCGTCGACCAGGGCGGGAGCGGCCGGCGGATCGGCGACGTCGTCGCAAAGCGGATCCGAGGTCAGGCGGCACGTCGCCTCCTCGAGGCGGTGCACGTGCCAGATGAACCGGACGCCCTCGCCGACATCCTGGCCGAGACCTGGCCGGTACGCCTGGAACATCCGGCGCGTGCGGGCAAGACCTGGACGCTGACCATCACCGCCGAAGACTGAATGGCCCGATGAGTGTGACCGCCACCGCCGCCCGCCCGCGTCCAACGCGTCGGAACCGGGGTGGCGGCGCGCCGGACCGTGACGTCATCGTCACCGAAGGCCCGAGCAATCAGCGTGACCGGTCGAATCCCATACATCCATGCGTGGGTCCCGCCAAGTCCCGCATCCGCGAGGCATGAATCGGCCGCGACGCACGCTCACGTATCGCCAGATCAGCAACCATGGTGGTGGCCGGGCGGCGTCCGCCAACGGCGGGGCTCCGGCGCCGGGCGCCGCCGAACTTGACCTCGCATGCGAAAGTCGTGGAGGTACGTCGACCCGAGGTCGCGAGACGAGAAAGGAGCGAGCAGTGGGAGCACCCATGTCCAGCCAGAAGGTGATGACCTCCTTGGAAGGCATGAGGCTCCATGCGCACGCTCAATCTCGGAATCCTCGCCCACGTCGACGCCGGTAAGACCACCCTCAGCGAGCGGCTCCTCTACGCCGCAGGCGCGATCGATCACGTCGGCAGCGTCGACGCCGGCACGACCCAGACCGACTCGCTCGAGCTCGAACGCGAGCGGGGCATCACGATCCGCTCCGCGGTCGCCTCGTTCCTCGTCGGCGATCTCGCCGTCAACCTGGTCGACACGCCCGGCCATCCCGACTTCATCGCCGAGGTCGAGCGCGTTCTCGGGGTCCTCGACGGCGCCGTCCTCGTCGTCTCGGCGGTCGAGGGCGTCCAACCCCAGACGCCGCTCCTGTTCCGGGCACTGCGGCGCCTCGGTGTCCCGACGCTGATCTTCATCAACAAGATCGACCGGGCCGGCGCGGAGCCCGCGCGCGTCCTCGAAACCATGGCCCGCCGGCTGTCGCCCGGCATCGTGCAGATGGTGCGGGTCGTGGACGCTGGCCGACGATCGGCGAGCGTCGTACCCTTCGGCACCGACGATTCCGCCCACGCGGCGACGCTGACCGAGGTCCTCGCCGACCACGACGACGCGGTTCTGCGGGCGTACGTCGAGGACCAGGCCGCGATGTCGTTCGCGCGATTGCGACAGCTCCTTGGCGAGCAGACCCGCCGAGGCGAGGTCCACCCGGTGTTCTTCGGGTCCGCCGCGCACGGCGTCGGGATCGACGAGCTGCTGGCGGGTATCGACGAGCTCCTCGTGGGCGAGCCCGGCGATCCCGATTCGCCGCTGTCGGGCCGCGTCTTCAAGATCGAACGTGCGGGGTCGGGCGAGCGTGTCGCCTACGTTCGGCTGTTCAGCGGCACCCTCCGACCGCGCGAGCGCATCAGGGTCGGCGATGCCGAGGCGAAGGCGACCGCGATCCGGGTCTTCGCGCCGGCGGGCGCACCGCGGGCACCCGTCGTCCGAGCCGGGGAGATGGCGACGGTCTGGGGGCTCGGAGCCGTGCGCGTCGGCGATGCGATCGGCGACGAGCCGGCCACGGATGGGCAGGGAACGCGGTTCCCGCGTCCCGCGCTCGAAGCGGTCGTCCTTGCCGTGCGGCCGGAGGAGTCGGGCCGGCTCCGGGCGGCGCTGGCGCAGCTCGCCGAGCAGGATCCGCTCATCGACGTCCGCCAGGACGACACGCGACACGAGATCTGGGTCTCGCTCTACGGCGAGGTCCAGAAGGAGGTCATCGGGGCCACGCTCGAGCGTGACTACGGCATCGCGGCCGAGTTCCGCGAGACGACGACAGTCTGCATCGAGCGTCCGGCCCGGGTCGGCGAGGCCGACGAGGTTATCCACGCGAAGACGAAGACGAACATCACCGGCCGAAGCTCGCCGCTCAGCACGAACCCGTTCACCGCGACGCTCGGCCTGCGGATCGAGCCGGCCCCGTTCGGCTCTGGGATCGAGTTCCGCGCCGACGTCGAGCCCCGCCTGATCCCGCTCTACCTGTACAAGACGCCCGAGACGTTCGTCGCCCAGATGGAGGCCAACGTCCACGAGGCGCTGGTCGAGGGCCTCGCCGGCTGGCAGGTGACCGACTGCCGGGTCACGATGTGGGACTGTGGCTACGCCTCGCCGGTCACGAGCGCCGCCGACTTCCGGCGGCTGACCCAGCTCGTGCTCATGACCGCCCTGCAACGCGCCGGAACGTGGGTCTGTGAGCCGCTCTCGGAGCTCACGCTGGACGTCCCCTCATCCACGGCGGCGGGCGTGGTCGCCGCGCTGGGCCGGCTCGGCGGCCGGGTGACAGGTCAGTTCTCGGCCAACGGCGTGTCGACGCTCAGGGCGGTGCTGCCCGTCGCACGCGTCCGCTCGCTGCAGCACCAGCTGCCGGGCCTGTCGATGGGCGAGGGCGTCCTCGAGACGCGCTTCGGCGGCTATCAGCCGGTCGGCCGCGACGAGCCTCGCCGACGGCGGTCGGCTCCGAGCCCCCTCGACCGCGAAGCATGGCTTGCGTCACTGGCGAGGCGAGGGTAGGGGATCGGCAGGACGGCCGCGGACCGACGCCGAGACGGTCCCGAGACGATGGGCCGGTAGTTTGCGGGCGCCGGGGTGACAGTCAGCGGTGGAGGCGGCGACGCGGGCGTCGGAGTC
>DASTVH010000033.1:0-6021 GCA_035759195.1 Candidatus Limnocylindrales bacterium | reverse complement strand
CGACTACCACCCGCTCGCGATCCCCGCGCCGTACAACCACAGCAACATCAACAGCGACGAGGTCATCTACTACGTGGCCGGCAACTTCATGAGCCGGCGCGGCGTGGAGATCGCCTCGTTCACGCTCCACCCGGCGGGGATTCCCCACGGACCGCACCCGGGCACGGTCGAGGCATCCATCGGCAAGGAGGCGACCGAGGAGCTGGCGGTCATGGTCGACACGTTCCACCCGCTGCGGATCACGAAGGCTGCGATGGAGCTCGACGACGACCGCTACCCCTATACGTGGCTGCCGTCGGACGACCATGCGCGGGAAGCCTCCGAGCTCGCGGAGCGAGGCCCGGAGGCGTTCCCGGACTGACGGGGACGAGTCCCTACTCGTACCGGATCGTCGCCAGCATCAGGTCGATCACGGCCGCCTGCCCGGTGGCGACGAAGCCCCGTCCGCCGGCGACCCAGGCAACTTCGAGGGCCTCGAGCCCGTCGCACTCGAACGCGGCCCGCCGTCCCGGTGCATCGCCGACCGTCGTCTCGGTCCAATTGCCGGCCGGGACCGGGCACCCTCGGGTGGCGACGTCCGCCACGTAGCCGTCCAGCCAGGCCTCCGGGAGCATCCCGGCCGGCAGGTCCTGGGAGGCGATCCCGACGAAGGAGACGGCGCCCGTGGACGGAGCGACGAATCGATCGATCCACGGCTCCTCGTTCCCCACGAATCCGCCCTCCGGCCACGCCTGCGTGGCGGGCAGCGGCGCGTACGCGACGGGGTGGTCGATCGTGTAGCCGTGAACGGTCGACGTAAACGTCGACATCTTGGGGCCGGCCGGCGTCACCCGAGCCGTCGGCGTGGGGGCGATGGTCGGGGTGGGTGACGCGGCGGGCGTGCCCGTCGGGGTCGGGCCCGGGGCCGCCGGGCCGGGCGGAGGAGCGAGCAGGTACAGTCCTCCGGCGAGCGCCACGACAACGGCCGCAGCCGCGAGGCCGAGGCGGAACAGTCCGTTCATGTTGGGGACCCTCCACGGCACGCGCCAGGCGCGCCGCTGCTTGATCGAAGGGAAGGCGGCGAGGACGACGTCGAGCGCGCGATCCGGCGCCCCGTATGGGTCCTCCTCGAGCCAGTTGGCGATTCGGGGATCGAAGAGCGGCTCGTCCGATCGGGTCATGCCGGTCGCTCCTCCGCGAGAGACGCGGACGCTCTGTCCGCGTCGAGCACGGCCCGCAGCTGACGGACCGCGTAGTGGAGCCGGGACCGCGCGGTCCCGATGGGAATGCCCAGGGTTGCCGCGATCTCCGTCAGCGGGTACCCGAGGTGGTGGTGGAGGACGACGACGGCTCGATGCTCCGGAGTCAGCCGGCCGAAGGCGTCCTCGAGCGCCCCCCGATCGGCGATGGAGTTCGCCGGATCCGGGACGACGTTGTTGACGGTCAGGACGCGGAGGCGCGCATTCCAGCGACGGTTGGTGCGCGACTCCGCGTAGCAGGCGTGAACGACGAGACGGTGGACCCAGGCGTCGAACCGGTCGGGATCGCGGAGCGTCGGCAGGTCCCGCCACGCGCCGAGGAGCGCCTGCTGCGTGGCGTCCCTGGCCCGATCCGGATCGCGCAGGATCCGGTAGGCCAGGGCGTAGCAGCGGTCGATGTGGCTCGTCGCCAGCGCGGCGAACGCGTCCTGGTCACCGGCCGATGCGCGAACCACGAGATCCTGCTGATCCATTCGTTCGGCCCTCGGGCCGCGGCCTGGATGGCCGCTTCACCGAGTATGGAGCCGGCCGGGCGGGGAACGTTCAACGGGCACTGGATTCAGTCGTCGTCGGTGTCCTCGAACTCCGAGTCCACCCAGATGAGGCTGCCGTCTTCCATCGCGAACGGGAGCAGGAAGAGCGGCATGAGCTCGTCCATCTCCATGTCGACGTGGATGTTGGCGACGGTCGCCGTCGGCATCTCGGCGGGGAAGCTCACGAGCGTGTGGCGCCCCGGCGCCCCGAACACCTGGTCGTGGCCGCCGAACAGGCGCCTCAGCTCGTCGGGTACGAGCAGCATCGACGAGGCGAAACCGACTGGCTGGCGCAGAACCCGGACCACGTATCCACTCCGGACCCATGTCTCGACCGAACCGCCGCCGACCGCGGCCGCCCGTCGCCGCAGGTTCTCGAACGAGACGTGGAGGAGCTGCTCCGGCGACGTCTCCCAGCGTTCGGCAACCGTCCGGTCGACGAGCGGGAAGTGACCGCCGAGATCGATCCCGAACGTCAGGGCCGGCCCGAGCTGCGACGGCGTCCGCACGAGTTCCTCGCCCGGCGTGTCGTTGCGCGGCCCGGCCAGGAGCGGGATGAGGCGGGGCGCCGCCCAATCCCAGGGCACCGGCTTCGGCATTCGCCGGGCCGCCCGAAGGAACTCGCGGTCGTTCCGGATCAGGCGGGCGGTCCGCCGGAACGACGTCCTGATCTGCACCTGCATCGTCGCTCTCCGTCGGGGCGGGGCGTCAGGATCGCAGGTCGCCCTGCACGGTCGGTCACCCGGCGCTGCACCCGGGCTCATCGCTCCGCGATACTGGTCGGCGTCGATCCCACGAACGTCAGGGAGGGCGCATGCCGCCGGCCGCCGTCACCGCCTCGTTCCGCCGCCGGGTCCTCGGCGGGGAGACCGTGTTCGGGCTCTTCCTCGACCTCGCCTCGCCGTTCGCCGCGGAGCTCTGTGCGCGCGCCGGATATGACTGGCTGCTCATCGACCTCGAGCACGGCGGCGCGACCGAGGCCGACCTGCTCGGCCTCATCCACGCGACCGAGGTCGGCGGGGCGGCGGCCCTCGTCCGACCCCAGTCGGGGGAGCGGCTGAGGATCGGGCGGGCGCTCGATCTCGGGGCGGAGGGGATCATGGTCCCGCGGCTCGACTCGGCGGACCAGGCGCGTGAGGCTGTGACGTTCCTGCGCTATCCGCCGGCCGGCGTCCGGGGCGTCGCGTTGCGGGCCCGCGGCGCGGGGCTGGGGCGCGTCGCCCACGCCGACGTCGGGCGCGTCCACGAGGGCATCGTCGGGATCGTCCAGATCGAGTCCGTCGGCGCATTGGACGAGGCCGATGCGATCGCGGCAATCGACGGCGTCGACGTCCTCTTCGTCGGCCCGGCGGATCTCACCCACTCGCTCGGCATTCCGGGCGAGTTCGGCTCGGCGGCCTACCGCGGGGCGCTCGAGCGCGTCGTCGCGGCCTGTCGCGCCAGCGGCAAGTCGCCGGGCATCCTCGTCTACGACCCGGCCGTCGTGCCGGGCCTGCTCGAGATGGGGTTCCGGTTCGTCGGGATCGGCGCGGACGGGGCGCTCGTCGCCGACGGTGCGCGGGCGGCCCTCGCGGCGATCCGGACCTGACGCGGGGGGCCGCCGTCGCCGTCGCGATCCCGGAGGGCCGCCCTCAGCGCCGCCCGGAACGCCGCCCCGAACGCCGTCTGCTCGATGTCACCGGTCAACCGCGGGGTTACGGCGCCTGGCACCGTCGACCGGCCCGCCCAGCGGGCGTTTCGATCGACGCCACCGGACAAGCCGGCCCCGTGGCCGGCAGCGGGCGAGGCCGGGGCCCGTATTTGTCCGGTGACAGCGAACAGTGGCGCCCGAAGCTGAGACCGAGCCCCGCGGTCAGGCCTCCGCGTCGAGCGGCCGGGCCGGCTGCGGCGCCTCCGCCGATCGAGGGCTCGTCTGCGCGACGAGCACGCCGCCGAGGACGAGCGCCGCTCCCACGAGCTGCAGCGGCTCGAGGACGTCGTCGAGGAAGATCGCGGCCAGGGCCAGGATGATCAGCGGCTCGACCGTGCTGACGAGGGCCGCCTGCGCGGCACCGATCCGGCGCGAGCCGGCATAGAACGCCTGGATCGCGAGGAAGCTGCTGAGCACGCCGCACATCAGGAGCGGCGGCCAGGCGTCGGCGGGGATGCGGTCCGGCAGGAGCTCGCGCCCGGTCGCGATGCCCGCGGCGACGAACACCGCGGCCGTCGCCGTCATCATCAGGGTCGCGGCGACCGCCGAGTCGCGGCTACCCGCTTCGGTTGCCTCGTGGGCAAGGCGGTCGCGTCGCTCCCCGGCGAGCCGGGCCGAGAGGATGATCCAGCCCGCGTAGATCACGGGCGACGCCAGTACGAGGGCGAGGCCGGCCGCGGGCGGCGCCTCGGCCACCTCGATCCCGCCGAGCGCGAGGACGACGCCGGCGATGGCGATGCCGAGCGCGATCCACGGACGCCGACCGGCGAGGCGCGTGGCGTATCGGACGGAGAGGACCGCGACGATCGCCGGATAGATGTAGACGAGGACGCCCGCGAGCGAGGCGGGCACGGTCTCGAGGCCCGCGTAGTACGAGCCCGCGTTGCCCGTGTACCAGGCGCCCAGGCCGAGGGCGATCAGGGTCTCGCGTCGTGAGAGGCGGCGAACGATCGAGCGGCGGATCGGCGACACAGCGATCCAGAACCAGCCCAGGACGGCCCCGATCGTGAACCGCCACGCAAGCAGTTGAAGCCAGTCCAGGCCCGCGTCGTAGATCGGCTTCGACAGGATCGTTCCGGAGGCGAAGCCGAAGGCGGAGATGACGATGAGCGCGAGCCCGAGCACTCGGCGGCGGTCCACCGCCGAGACGCTACCAGCCCGAGCTAACCTGGCGCGGACCGTTCCGGCGCGAGGCACGGACCGTTCCGGCGCGAGGCTCCGTCAGCGCTCGTCGGGCTCGAACGCGGGGCCGGATCCCGCGTCCTCGTCGCCGCTCGGGCCGCCACCGGCCGCCTCGTCGTCGACGAGGTCGCTCGAGCCGGTTGCGATTCCGCCGCCGGCGAACTCATCGGTGCCGGCCGGGCGGCGATCCGACGGGCGGCCCGACGGGCGGCGCTCAATGGGGCGGACGCCCTGCGACGGCGACGAGAGGTGCTCCCGCGAGGCGCTCCCCTCGAGCGAGCTCGTCGGCTGGCTCGCGCCTCGCGGGGTCGTCCCGGCGACGTGATCGTCGGTCGAGCGCATCCCCGGGTCGTCCTTCGGCGGCGGGATGTCGCGTTCGCGGCGAATCCCGCGCATCGCCTTCTTCTCGGTCATGCCTGGTCCTCCGGTCGGTGACCACGATCCTCGCCGCTCGACTGCCCGCGGGTCTGGTCGCCGCCCTGGCGCGAGACCCAGCCCCGTTCTTCCTTCTTCTCGCCGTGCTTCGGCTCGTTCGAACCGGAGCCCGACGTCGTGCCGTGGCGGGTGGAGCCCGGGTCGTTCGCCTCGCGCGGGCCCGATGGGCTTCGGTCGGGTCCGCGCTGATCGGCGCTCTTACGTTCGGCCATGTCCCGAGCATGCCCGGCCGGGACTGCGTCGAGGTCTACGGCGCTCGCCCCCGGGTTGCAGTCGCATCCCAGCCGGTCCGCGGGAACGGGCCGCCCGCGACGACCGCTGCCCGCGACGAGCCGGGCACCAGCGGCGAACCGGCCACCCGCGGGGAACGGGCCCCCGTGGGGAACGGGCTACACTTGGCCCGTGCGTGATCTGACCGAAGGCGCCGTCGCCGAGCGCGTCCCCTCGATCGCCGACGAGCGGCTCAAGGTGCTCAACCGCCGCGAGCCGGTGACGGTCGCGCCCGGCACGAGCATCCGCGCCTGCCTGGCCGCGATCCAGCGAACGGGGACCGGCGACTCCGTCTTCGTGACCGACGCCGACGGCAAGCTCGTCGGCGCCCTGACCGAACGGGACATCTTCGGCCGGATCGTCGGCGACGAGATCGACCTCGAGCAGCCGATCGAGACGATGATGACGACCCAGCTCCACCACCTCCACCTCGAGGAGACCGTTCGCGACGCGATCGCCCTGATGCAGACCGGCCGCTACCGGAACGTGCCGCTGCTCGACGAGGAGGACCACCTCGTCGGGGTCATCCGGCCGACGGACATCCTCAAGTACCTCGCGGAGGCGTTCCCGGAGGAGCTGCTCAACCTCCCGCCGCGGCCGCACCAGAAGATGGAGAAGCCCGAAGGCGGATGACGACCGACACGAAGCCGCTCGATCACGCCGTCCAGGAGCT
>DASTVH010000032.1:0-7286 GCA_035759195.1 Candidatus Limnocylindrales bacterium | reverse complement strand
AGGATCCCGTCGACCCGGATGTAGTGGCTGACGAAGCGGTCGCTGTGGACCACCGAGCCGCTCGAGTTGCGGACGGTCCGGTAGACGACGACGTCCATCCCGTTCGCCGGATACTCGACGCGCTTCGAGGTTCCGCGCTTGAGCGCCGACGTCGGAACGGTCCGGTCGCCCGCCTTGCGGACGTTGCTGACCGCTGGCTGGGTGAACGTCACCGTCCGGCCCAGGGGCACCGAGTAAATCTCGAACCGGACCCAGTTCGTGCCCGACAGGCCGCGGATGAGAAGCGGATGGTTCGTGTCATTGCGGAAGCGCATGTTCTGACTGATCCGCCCGGCGTACTTCGAGACGGTCGCATCGAGCCCGAGCGGGTAGCGCGGAATGTAGTACGCGTGCTGATCGCGCTCGAGGATCTGGTAGCCGGCCCGCAGTGCGGCGTTGAAGATCGTCGTCGAGGCCGAACAGATGCCGCCGCCGATCGCCCCGGTCGGGTTCGTCCGCCCGCCCTCGATGATCCCGCCCATCCCGAAGCCCCGGGCGAACGTCACCGGGCCGACGGTGCCCCAGAAGTCGAAGACGCCGCCGGGCTGGACGACCGTGCCGTTGATGAACCGGGCGGGCAGCCGGATGTTCGCCCCGAAGGCGTTGCTCTCGCTCGGTGAGAAGCGGGTCGTCCAGGCGCCGACGAGCGTCACCTCCCGGGTGATGTCGGCGGCCTCCTCCGCGCTCAGCTCCGGCGGAAGGACGGCCAGCACGATCGGCACCGGCGCGTTCGCGGGCACGGTTCCGAGGCCCCGGGCGATGACGTGGTCGGCGATCGCCTGGGCGGTGGCGGCCACGTCGACCGAGCGGCCGTTGCGGCCGGGCACGAAGCCGAACGCCTTGCCGCTCTTCGATTTCAGGATCAGGGTCTCGTCGGCCGGTCGGGCAACATCCTTGGTGATCGGCGCGATCGCCGGCTCCAGCAGGGCCGGATCCACCACCGCCGTGGGACCGTCCTCGCCCTCCTCGAAGCGGATGGCCGCGCGCAGCGTCTCGGTCGAGAACGTCCACGAAAGGCCGTCCCGGAACGAGATCGGAAGGGGCTTCACCATGCGCTCGGCCCGAGCGACCGCGAGCACGGCGTCGAGCTCGTCGAACTCCGGCGCGACGGTGATGATCGAGGCCTCGACGCGGACCGTCTGCGCCGTTGCGGCCGCGTCAGCGGTCGACGAGGCCAGGGCGGCCTCGATCGCGGCCACGGCCGCGGTGACGTCGAGCGACTTGCCGACCCGCGGGGTCGTCGCTGCCCACCCGGTCGCGGTGGGGACGATGACCGCGTCGCGTGCCTCGACCCGGAGATCGGCGGCGCGCGCTGCGACCCAGTCGGCGAGGACGGTCGCGTCGACGGTGACCGGGAGATCGACGGCGCGGCCCTCGCGCCACATCGCGAGCCGCTCGGGGAGGTCGACGACCGGCCCGCCGACCCGCCCCGCGGCCAGCGCGGCGGCAACGGCGCCGTCCACGTCGATCTTCCGCCCCAGGTCGCCGGCCGGAATCGTCACCCGGCGGCCGCCGCTCACGATCTCGAGGGCGACCGGGTTCACGGGGAGCTCGGCGAGGCGGGCGCGCAGCTCGTCGGCGCTCAGGCCCGATGCATCGACGCCGGCGATCGAGACGCCCGGCAGCACGCGTTCGGCGTAGATCCGATCGAAGGCGACGGCCCCGAGCGCGACGGCGGCCGCGACGACGAACACGACCAGCAGCGCGAGCCCCAGGCGCCGCAGGGCGAGCGGGATCCGCTGCAGTCGTGGAGCGTGCGGTTCCGTGACGGAGGTGACGGCCATGTAGCCTCGCCGAACGCCGGCATCCGGCGAGACGGAGCGTCCCGATGGCGCCCGCTCGATGCCGAGGCTCGCATGCTGACGGGTGCCGCGCTCGCGCGCAAGTACCGAATGGGGAAGGACGGCCCGTTCCTTTGTCCCGTCGCGCACGGCGGTGCGTGCAGGACGATCGTCAGGCGCCGCGACCGCTACGATGCGGCGGGCCGGAGTGGCGGAACAGGCAGACGCGGCGGACTTAAACTCCGCTGCCCGCAAGGGCTTGCGAGTTCGAATCTCGCCTCCGGCACCAGCCGTTTGAGGGAGCGAGCGTGGACCTCTACCGATCGAAGTCGGCGATCGTCGGGCGGCTGCAGCCGGTCGTCGCGTGGCTGAGCGGGCGGGGGATCAGCCCTGATGCCGTGACGCTCGCGGCGATCCCGGTCGGGGCCGTGGCCGGGCTCTGCCTGCTCGTGTCGCCCGCCGCCCCGCTCGCCCTCGTCGCGGTGCCGTTCCTGGCGGCCCTCCGCCTCGTCCTCAACCTCCTCGACGGCGCGCTGGCCCGCGAGACCGGCCGCATCCATCCGCGGGGCGAGTTCTATAACGAGGTCGGCGACCGGCTGGCCGACGGCCTGTTCCTGGCTCCGGTCGCGTTCCTGCCGGGGGTGAACGCCGCGGTCGTCCTCCTCGGCGTCTGCCTCTCGCTCGTCGCGAGCCACGCCGGGCTCGCGTCGCGGGCAGCCGGCGGCGAGCGGATCTACCGGGGCATCCTCTCGAAGCCGGGCCGGATGGTCCTCCTCTCACTCGCTGCCGTCGCGGCGCTCGCTGTCGGTCGCGAGGCGTGGGACGTGTTCGCCGCGCTCCTGCTCGCGGGGGCAATCCTGACGCTCGGCGAGCGGCTCGTCATCGCCGTCCGGAGCCTCGCGTGACGCCCACCGCGAGCGCCCCGGCGATCCTCGTCGCAGGGGCGGCGATCGGGCTCCTGGCGGCGGCCGCCTGGGCCCTGTACCGGCGGCTTCGGCCGCGGCCGGGCCTCGCGGCGCGAACGGTCCTCGAACGGGCCGCGAGCTACGCCGGCCTGGCCCTCGTCCTGGCCGCCGCGACGCAGGCGGGGCTGCCGGGGATCGCCGTCCTGGTCGGCCTCCTCGGGGCGATCGCCCTCCTCGAGTGGTCGCATCTCATGGACCTGCCGATCCACCACCGGATCGCGGTCCAGGTGGCGAACGCGGTGATCGTCGCAGGGACGGCGCTCCTGGGCACCGCGGCGACCGAGTGGCTGATCGGCGGGGTCGTCCTTGTCGGGATCGCCTGGCCGGTCGTCCGAGCCGACACCGGGCGAGCGCTGCGGGATCTCGGTTCGGCCGCGATCGGGCTCGTCGTCATCACGGTCCTGCTCGTCCACGGCGTCGCTCTCGCCGGCGAGCGAGGTGCCTTCGGCGTGACGCTCTTCGCCGCGCTCGCGGTCGCCTGTGCCGGATCCGACATCGGCGCGTTCATCGTTGGGCGCCGCTTCGGGCGTACGCCGCTCGCCCCGACGCTCTCGCCGAACAAGACCCGCGAGGGCGTCGTCGGGAACCTGCTCGGGGCGGCGATCGGCCTCGCCCCGTTCATGGGCCTCCTCAGCCCGGGCTTCCCGCCGACGTCGATGGCCGTGGTGATCGTCCTGGTCGCGGTCGGCTCGCTCTGGGGCGACCTCCTCGAGTCGGCGGTGAAGCGGGAAGCCGGCGTGAAGGACGCGGCTCGCTGGCTCCCGGGCTTCGGCGGCATCCTCGACCGGATCGACTCGCTCCTCCTCGTGGTCCCGCTCGTCTACTGGGCGATGCGGGTCGCCGACGTCGCCCGGTGACGGACGCAGCACGAGGCCCGGTCGACCGCCTCGCCGCCTTCGCCGGCCGCCCGGCCGGGAGCCTCCTTGCCGCCGCCTGGGCCGCCGGGGAGGCGGTCGTCCTGCCGCTCGTGCCGGACGTCGGTGCCGCCGCGTTCGTCCTTGCCTCGCCGCGCCAGCTGGGCCGGCTGCTCGTCGCCATCGCCGTCGGGGCCGTCCTTGGCAGCCTCCTGCTCGCCGGGCTCTTCGCCGCGGCTCCGGGCACGATGCGCGACCTCATCGCGGCGGTTCCCGGCGTGAACGACGTCCTCCTCGAGGCGGCCCGTGCCGACCTCGAACGGGCCGGCGTCGCCGGCTTCACGCAGCTCGGCCCGGGCCCACCGTTGAAGGCCTACGCGCTCGAATGGCTCGCGCTCGGAGGGGACGTCCCCGGACTCGTGGCGGGCACGGTCGTCAACCGGGTCAGCAGGATCGGGCCGGTGCTGCTCGCGGCAGCCGTCCTCGGCTGGGCGTTCGGCGGCCTGATCCGTCGCCACCCGGCCGCGGCCGCGGTCGCTTACGCGGCGTTCTGGATCGGCGTCTACGCCTACACGTTCAGCTGAGGCCTCGGCCCGCACGTTGCCCGGCGGCGGTCCCGTCAGCGGCGGAGGAGGCCCCCGAAGCGCGACGCCTTCTTCGGCGTCTCGACCGGCGGCACGACGACGCCCTCGCTGCCGAAGACGGTCGAGGTCAACTTCGTGAGGCGCTCGGTCGGTGCCGACCGCGGCGCACCGATGACGAGCGGGACGCCCTCATTGACGGCCTTGAGGTAGAGGAACGGGTCGTACGGCAGCTCGATCGCGACCTTCGTCCCCAGCGCGGTTTCGACGTCCCGAAGGCGGAGGATCTCGCGGGCGAACTGGTTGTTGAGGACGAACGTCGCCTTGCCCGCAACCGAGCCCGCCTCGTTGAGGTAGTCGAGCAGGGCGTGGAGCGCCTTGAGCGCACCGATCTCGGGGCAGACCGGGAAGACGACACTCTCGGCGCGTTCGAAGGCCGTCATCGTCCGCTCGTCCAGCCACGAGCCGGCGTCGATGACGACCGAATCGTAGGCCTCGAGCAGCGTCGTCAGGATGCGCCCGATGTGTTCGGCCGTGATCAGCTCGGTGTGCTCGGGGGAGGCCGGTGCCGCCAGGACGTGAAGGCCGGTCTCGTGGCGGGCCGTGTAACTTCGCAGGAGCTCCGGCTCGCGCATCGCGGCGTCGTCGCGGGCGACGTCGGCGAGCGTCTGATTCGCCTCGAGGTTCAGGTGGGTTGCGACCTGCCCGAACTGGAGGTGGAGGTCGACGAGGACGACCCGGTCCGGCTTCTCGCGGGCCGCCACGACGGCGATGTTCGTGGCGATCGTCGTCGTGCCGACGCCGCCGCGCGGGCTGTGCACCGCAACCGTTCGGCGGCGCCGGGTGACGGTGATGCCGTCGGCCGACACGACCGCGGTCATGTCCTTCGAGCGCTGGAAGCGCAGCAGGAGGGCCTCGACCCGGGCCTCGAGCTCGCGAGCGTCGAACGGCTTGACCATCACGTCGTCGGCGCCGGCTTCGAGGAACTGGATTCGCTCCTCGACGTTGTCGGACTGGCCGACGCACAGGACGGGGATCGCGGCGAGGGACGGCGTCGAACGGATCTCGCGGCAGAGATCGACCGCCGACTTCTCGCCCTCGACGACGTCGATGATCGCGAGCTGGTGATCGGCGACCCTGGCGAACGCCTTGGACGGGTCGGCGAGCGTCGTGACGGTGTAGCCGACGCCGGTCAGGACGCCGGCGATCGATTCGGCCGATTGGGCGTCGGCGCCGATGAGCAGGATGGTGCTGGCGGGCACGGGGCCTCCGCGGGCTGGCGGTGAGGATCGGTTGGACCCGGCGGGTCGTCGAGCGAGAGGATACATCCTGCCCTCGTGCCGCTCCGGCCGGGGACGGATCCCGTGCTACACTCCGCGACGTTTCCTTTCGGCTCCGCGCCGGCGATCGTCGTCAGCGGGGCAGATCCCATTGGAAGGAGTGTCCTGGCGCATGCGCCGATACGAATTGATGCTCGTCCTGCGGCCCGACGTCGCGGACGACCGCACCCAGGCGGTCGTCGACCGCATCACCCGCCAGATCTCGACCGGCGGCGGCCAGATCGTGAAGGTCGCCCCGTGGGGCCGACGCCGCCTGGCCTACCAGATCGACCGGTACCGCGAAGGCTCGTACCACATCATCCTCTTCGAGGCACCTGCCGCCGTCATCGGCGAAGTCGAACGCGGGCTGCTCATCACCGAGGAAGTGCTCCGCCACCTCGTCACCCGCGTCGAGCGTCCCGTGCGGGCGGCCCGCCGCGAGGGCGCCGACGAGGAATCCCCCGACGAGTCCGACCTGCCGTTGGGCGAGGACGAGGAGGAGTTCGAGGAGACCGAGCGGATCGACGAATCCGAGAGTGAGGCGGCCCCGGCCGCCATCGACTGAGGCGACGAGATGGCTCTCTGCAAGGTCATGATCATCGGCAACCTCGGCGCAGACCCGGAGATGCGCTACACGCCCAACGGCCGGCCGGTGACCCAGTTCAACGTCGCGGTCAACCAGAGCACGAAGAACCAGCAGACCGGCGAGTGGGTCGAGGCGACCGACTGGTTCCGGGTCAGCGTCTGGGGCGATCGCGCCGAGCGAGCCGCCGAGAACCTCCGCAAGGGCAACCGGGTCTTCGTCGAGGGTCGCTTCAAGACGCGCGAGTTCGAGGGCCGCGACGGCCAGAAGCGGACATCGCTCGAGATCACGGCCGACAGCCTCGTCAACCTCGAGAAGCGTCCCCGCGACGACGCCGAGGGCCAGTTCGCGGCTCCGGCCGCGAGCGGCGCGCCGGCCGGCGGATCGTCGGGTGGAGGCGGCTCGCCACGCGGCGGCCTCGACGACGGCGACCTCGACGACCTGCCCTTCTGACTGACCGACCCGAACCCAACGTGCCGGGACCGCGAGCCCCGGCGCCACGAGGAGACCGCACCCGATGCCACCCGCCCGATCGAAGAAGCGAGACGACTACTACCGCGACCGCCGCCGCCGCAAGGTGTGCGCGTTCTGCGCCGACAAGACGGTCCAGATCGACTACAAGGAAGTGAACCGTCTCCGACGCTACCTGTCGGAGCGGGCGAAGATCGAGCCGCGCCGCAAGACCGGCACCTGCGCCGCTCACCAGCGAGAGCTCGCCGTCGCCCTGAAGCGGGCCCGGATCGTGGCGCTGCTGCCGTACGCGCCGCAGCACCTCCGACCCTGATCGCGCCAGTCTCCCGACTGGGTTGGCACCCGCGCGCCGAGGTTTGAGGCCGGGAGTCGCCGGGCCCTCACGCCGAGGATTGTCATGATCGATGGGCTGGCCATGGTGGCCGGCGGCGTCGCCGCGGGCCTGTTCGGGTCGCTCCTCGGGCTCGGCGGCGGCATCCTGATCGTGCCGCTGCTCACGCTGGGATTCGACCTGCCGCTGCTCACCGCGGTCGGCGTCAGCCTCGTCTGCGTCATCGTGACGAGCGGCGCGGCGGCCGGCGTCTACCTCGAGAAGCAGGTTGCGAACCTGCGGCTCGGGATGACGCTCGAGCTCTTCACCGCGATCGGTGCGCTCGGCGGGGCGACGATCGCCTTCCTGATCTCCGAGCAGGT
>DASTVH010000031.1:0-13460 GCA_035759195.1 Candidatus Limnocylindrales bacterium | reverse complement strand
CGGCGGGCCGGCCGCCTGGCCGACGGCTACCACTCGTCGGCGACCCGGCCGTCGGCCTACGCCGAGCGGATCCCGGTCATCCGGGCCGCCGCCGAGGAGGCCGGCCGCCCGATGCCGGCCCTCTCGGCCCGGGTGCGCGTCGAGTTCGGGCCCGCCACCGACCGCTACTACGCGATGCGAGGCACGCCCGACGAGATCGCCGCGGAGGTCCGGGCGTTCGCCGAGATCGGCGTGGAAGAGCTCGCGCTGTGGTTCGTCGCCGATTCGTCCGCGGCCCAGGTCGCTTCGGCGGAGCGGTTCGCAGCCGAGGTGGGGCCGCTCGTCTGAGCGGCACCGTCCGGGGGCTGGCGTCAGACGGCGCTGCCCGCGACGAGCGCCAACAGGACTCCGCCGGCGACCGCGCTGGCGACCTGGCCGGCCGCGTTCGCGCCCATCGCGTGCATGAGGGGGAAGTTCTCGAAGTCCTCGGACTGGGCGACCCGCTGGACGACCCGGGCGGCCATCGGAAACGCGCTGATCCCGGCTGCACCGATGAGCGGGTTGAACGTTCCGCCCGACAGCCGGTTGAGGCCCTTCGCCAGGACCAGCCCGGTCGCCGCGTCGAGCCCGAAAGCGACGATCCCGAGGCCCAGGATCGCCAGGGTGCCCGGCTGGAGGAAGCTCGCCCCGACCATCGTCGAGCCGATCGCGAGCCCGAGGAACAGCGTGACGACGTTCGCCAGCTCGTTCGACGCGGCCCCCGTCAGCCGCTGGACGACGCCCGACTCGCGCATGAGGTTGCCGAGCATGAGCGCCCCGATGAGCGGCGCCGCCATCGGCACGAGCGTCCCGACGAGGAGCGTCACCCCGATCGGGAACAGGATGCGTGTTCGCCGGCTCACGGTACGGCCTCCGGGCGCCATCCGGATCCGTCGCTCGGCCGGCGTCGTCAGCGCCCGCATGATCGGCGGCATGATGACCGGCACGAGGGCCATGTAGCTGTAGGCGGCGACGGTGATCGGACCGAGGAGATGCGGGGCGAGCTGGCCGCTGACGTAGATCGAGGTCGGTCCGTCGATCGCCCCGATGATCCCGATCGACGCGGACTCAGCGCGGCTGAAGCCGAGGAGCAAGGCCAGGATCAATACGCCGAAGATCCCGAACTGGCCGGCCGCCCCGAGCAGGACCATCCGGGGGTTCTCGAGGAGCGGGCCGAAGTCGGTCAGGGCGCCGATCCCGATGAAGATGAGGAGCGGGAAGAGCTCGTTCTCGATGCCGGCGTCGTAGAGGATCGTGAGCAGCCCCTCCTCGCCGATGAGCGGCGAGTGGGGCAGGTTCGCCAGGATCGCGCCGGCCGCGATCGGCAGCAGGAGCAGCGGCTCGTAGTCGCGCGCGATCGCGAGCCAGAGCAGGATCCCGGCGACCCCGAACATGACGATCGCCTGCCAGGTCAGGCCGGTCACGCCGGCCAGGAGCTGGGCGATCGTCGCGTCGCTCATCCGCTCAGCCGGGTTCGCTGCCGAAGCGGACGAGCGGCTGGCCGGGCCCGACCGGCTGGCCCGCCTCGACCGGAACCTCGACGACAAGGGCGTCCCGGGGCGCCCGGATGGTGTTGCGCATCTTCATCGCCTCGAGGACGACGAGCGGGTCGCCGCGCCGGACGGTCGCGCCGGCGCCGACGAGAACCTCGAGGACGATGCCCGGCATCGGCGCCGGCAGGACCGCGCCGCCGGCCGGCCCGGCCCGGGCCGGAGTCGGTGAAACCGACGCGGCGCGGGCGGGCGGCTGCCCAGGGTCCGTCACCGTCGCCCCGCCGGCCGGTTCGCGGGGCGGTCGAGAACCGGGCATCGTGATCTCGGGCGAGATCCCCGTGCCCGGCAGGCCCTCATCGCCGACGAGCCGCGCGCCGTACGTCCGCCCGTCGACCGTCACCTCGAAGCGGTCTGCGGCCGTTTCGCGGATGTCGATCGTGAACGGTCGGTCGTCGATCGCGACCGTGTAGCGGCGCATCGTCATCGCGGCCTCCGGTGCCAGCTCTGGCTCTGGCGCGTCCGTCCGGCCGACACCCAGCGGCTGGCGAACAGCAGCGAGCCCGGCCAGTAGCTCCGCATCGCCGGCGCCGCCTGGAGGCGGCGGGACTCGGCATGGAGGGCGACCGCGACGCCGATCGCCGCGACGAGCGCGGGCTCGGGCGGCGGGCCGCCGTCGGTCGGGCGGATCGCGATCCTCTCGGGTGCCGGGGCGACCGCGGCTCCTGTCGCGAGCCGCGCTTCGTCCGTCGCACGGCGTTCGTCCGCAGCGCCCGGCCCGCGCGCCTCGAACCGGAGGGCGAGGCTGAGCAGCAGCCAGAGGGCGACGAGGAGCCCGAACACGAGGCCCATCCCGACGAACGTCACCCAGAGCCCGAACCCGAGGTCGTCCATCGCCCTAGACCGGGAAGAGCCCGTGCTTGCGCGGCGGGTTCTGCTGGACCTTCGTCCGCAACAGCTCGAGCGTCCGGATCAGGCGTGGTCGGGTCTCCCGAGGCTCGATCACCTCGTCGATCTGGCCGACGTCGGCCGCCCGGTAGGGGTTGAAGAACATCTCCCGGTAGTGACGGACGTGCTCGGCCGCGGCGGCGGCGGGATCGTCGGCCGAGCGGAGCAGGCGGCCGTAGAGGATCCGGACCGCGGCGTCGGCGCCCATGACCGCGATCTGGGCGCCCGGCCAGGCGAACGCGACGTCGGTCCGCATCTGGCGCGAGCTCATCGCGACATAGGCGCCGCCCATCGCCTTGCGCGTGACGATCGAGATCTTCGGGACGGTCGCCTCGCAGTAGGCGTAGATGATCTTTGCGCCGTGGCGGATGATCCCCTGGAACTCCTGGTCGAGGCCGGGCAGGAAGCCCGGGCAGTCGACGAAGGTGACGATCGGGATGTTGTAGACGTCGCAGATCCGGATGAATCGGGCGACCTTGTCGCTCGCGTCGATGTCGAGGACGCCGGCCATGACCGACGGCTGGCTCGCGACGATCCCGACCGAGAAGCCATCGAGCCGGGCGAACCCGACGACGACGTTCGGGGCATAGGCCGGGTGGATCTCGAAGAAGCTGTCGCGGTCGAAGACCCGGCCGATGACGTCGCGGACGTCGTACGCCTCCGATTCGTCCTCGGGGACGATCGAGTTGAGCGCCTCGTCCATCCGGTCCGCCGGGTCGTACGGCACGACCTGGGGCGGGTCCTCGTTGTTGTTCTGGGGCAGGTAGCCGAGGAGCCGCTTGAGCAACTCGAGCGCCTCGCGCTCGTCCTCGGCGACGAGGTGGGCGACGCCGCTGCGGGCTTCGTGGACCTCGCTCCCGCCGAGCTCTTCGATCGTGACCGTCTCGCCGGTGACCGCCTCGATCACGTCCGGACCGGTCAGGAACATCGAGCTCGTGCCGCGCGCCATGATCACGAAGTCGGTAAGCGCCGGGGAGTAGACCGCGCCTCCTGCACAGGGGCCCAGGATCAGCGAGATCTGGGGAATGACGCCCGAGGACAGGACGTTCCGGACGAAGACCTCGCCGTAGGCGGCGAGGCTGGCCACGCCTTCCTGGATCCTCGCGCCGCCCGAGTCGTTGAGGCCGATGAGCGGGACGCCGCTTTCGAGCGCCAGGTCCTGGATCCGGCTGATCTTGTTCGACTGGACCCGCGAGAACGAGCCGCCGAGCACGGTGAAGTCCTGGGCGAACGCCGCGACCCGACGGCCGTTGATCTTGCCGAAGCCGGCGACGACGCCGTCGCCCGGAAAGCGCTGATCGGCGAGCCCGAAATCGGTCTCCTCGTGGGTCGCGAGCGCGCCCATCTCCTGGAACGAGTTGTCGTCGAGGAGCAGGGCGAGCCGCTCGCGCGCGGTGAGCTTGCCTCGGGCGTGCTGCTGGGCGATCCGCTCCGGGCCGCCGCCCTCGAGCGCCCGCGCCCGCTTGGCGCGGAGTTCCTCGAGCTTGTCGTTCACGCTCCGATGGTCGCCGCCCGGCCGAGCCGCCGCCATGGCCGAACGGCCCGGTTCGGTCGGCCGAGTGGCGGGACCGACGAGCGCCCGCGTCTACTGCCGCCGGGCGATCCGCATCCGGTCGCCGCTCGCGGCGACCGCGATCTCGGGGGTGACCGGGCGCGCTCGGCGATCGGCGCGGCGGATGCGGCGGAGCCAGGCGAAGCCGCCCAGCCCCACCCCGAGCGTGAGAACGGCCCCGACCAGGAACGCGACGCCGACCCCCCAGGTCGATGCGATCGCCCCCGCGAACAGGCCGCCGGCGGGGACCGATCCGGCGAACACCGTCGTGTAGACGCTCATGACCCGGCCACGGAGATGGTCGGGGACGGTCATCTGGATCGTGGTGTTGGCCGTCACCGCCATCGCGATCGCACCCATCCCGGCGAAGAACATCGCGACGAGCGACACCGCGAACGACGTCGATGCGGCCAGCACGAGCGAGGCGAGGCCGAGGCCGATGGCCCCGAAGACGATCGGACCGGGCCCGATCCGGCGGGTGAAGGCGACGCTCAGCGCAGCGATCGTCGAACCGACGCCCGACGCCGCCATCAGGAAGCCGAACCCCGACGCGCCGACGTCGAGCACGTTGTCGGCCAGCGGCGGGACGAGGACCTGGAAGTTCATGCCGAACGTCGCCGCCAGCCCGACGACGGACGCGGCGAGCAGGACGATCGGCGTTCCGCGCACGTAGCGGGCGCCCTCGGCCAGGTTCTCGACGACCGCGCGGACCGTCGTGGGACGGGCGAGCTGGGGAACGCCGCGCAGCTCCTCGTCGCGCATCAGCGCATAGCTCACGAGCACCGCGATGAAGCTCAGGCCGTTGAGCAGGAAGGCGATCGCGATGCTGAATGCGCCGATGAGCAGCCCGGCGGCGGCCGGCCCGAGGATCCGCGACGCGTTGAAGAGCGCCGCGTTGAGACCGACCGCGTTGGCCATGTCCGCGCGGCCGACCATCTCGACCGCGAACGCCTGGCGGGTCGGCATGTCGATCGCGTTCGTCGTGCCGAGGAGCACCGCGAGGACCATGACGTGCCAGACCTCGACGACCCCGCTCGCGGTGAGCCCGAAGAGAGCGAATGCGAGGAACATCGCGACGGCCTGGGTCGCGATGAGCGTCTGGCGTTTCGGCAGGTGGTCGGCGATCAGGCCGCCGAAGAGGCCGAAGATGAGGACCGGACCGAACTGGGCGACCGCGACGAGGCCGAGCCACAACGGGTCGTTCGTGAGCTGGAGGACGAGCCAGCCCTGGGCGACCTGCTGCATCCAGGTCCCGACGAGCGAGATCGCCTGGCCGCCGAAGAAGAGCCGATAGTTGCGGTGGCGGAACGCCCGCAGCCCCTGGCTGGCCATCATTCCGAGTCGCCCGGCTCTCGGCCGGCCTCGAGCTCCGCGAGGTGTCGCTCGAGATGGGCCCGGCGGGTCTCCGCCTCCGCGATCATCGCCCCGATCCGCTCGGCCTTGGCCCTGAGACGTTCGATCTGGCGATCGATCCGGTCCATCGCGTCGGCGAGGATCGCTCGGCGCTCGGCGAGGTCGGTCGTCTCCCTGAAGCGGCGTCGGTTGCGGGAGCGGACGCGCTCGTCCTCGAGCAGCGCGCCGATCTCGGCGAGGCTGAACCCCGCGTCGTCGCGGAGGCCCTTGATGAAACGCAGCCGCTCGATGTCGTCGTCGTCGAACAGGCGATAGTCGCCGTCGGATCGGGCGGCCGGCTCGAGCAGCCCGATCTCTTCGTAGTAGCGGATCGAGCGCGGCGTCAGGCCGATTTCGGCCGCGACCTCCTGGATGCGAGCGAGGCGGCCCTGCGTCGCCGAATCCGCAGCTGCGGCATCGGGAGCGGGGGCGGGCGGAGGATTGGGCGAGGGTAGCTTCGACACGGGAGGCGCGATGATATCAGACATTGCCGTTTACGTGAAGGTCAGGGTCGTGTCGACAGGACGCACCACGATCGAACCAGGGCCGTTGGTAACGGGTAGATAACGACGCAACGGTATGGTTCGGAGGCGCCGGCTGGAGTATGTTTCGGCGTCCAGGGAGAAGAGATCGCCTGTCGATGAAGCGCGCCTCCGTCACCTTGCTCGTCGCGTTGCTTGCGCTCCTGGCCGTGGGACCGGCCGGACCGGTCACGGCCGCCGAGCGGGCCGCCCCGAAAGTGGTCCTCATCGTCGGCCCGGCGGGGGGCGCGACCGATAACTACCGGCGGCTCGCGAACGAGGCCGCCGCCGAGGCCCGCAAGTACACCTCGAACGTCGTCCGGGTCTATTCGCCCGACGCGACGTGGCCGGCCGTGAAGCAGGCGATCCAGGGTGCGTCGATCGTCGTCTACCTCGGCCACGGCAACGGCTGGCCCAGCCGCTACCGGGACGCGCTCTACCCGCCGACCCAGAACGGTCTGGGACTCAACCCCCACGCCGGCGCCGGTGACGCCCACCAGTACTTCGGCGAGGAGCGGATCGCCGAGGAGGTCGAGCTGGCCGAGAACGCCGTCGTGATCTTCAGCCACCTCTGCTACGCCAGCGGCAACTCCGAGCCGGGCCTCCCCGAGGGGCCGCTCGCGGTGGGCCAGCAGCGGGTCGACAACTACGCCGCGGGATTTGTCCGGGCCGGCGCAGCCGCGGTCATCGCCGAGGCCCACATGGGCCCGGCCTACTACGTCGGCGCGATCCTGAACGGCCGCCGGACGATCGACCGGATCTGGCGCGACGCGCCGACCTACAACGGCAACCTCCTCCGCTTCGAGAGCCAGCGCAGTCCCGGCTACACGGCCGTGATGGATCCCGACAACGACACCTCGGGCTTCTATCGCTCGATCGTCCTGCGTGACGGGCTGGCGGCCGCAAACGTCCTCGCCGGCGCCGTCGGCGGGAACGGGACGCCGCTGCCGCCGCCCGAGCCGACGCTCGCCGGTCTCGGACTCGAGTTCGATGCGCCGGGCCTGGCCGAGCCACCGACCGCCGGATCGACGACGAACCTGACGTTCGCGATCGCCGCGAGCGACCCATCGCTCCTGCCCGCCGAGCTGACGGTCGCCGTCCGCTGGGACCGGATCGACGACCCGTCTCGGGCGACCGTCCTCCCGCCCGCCTCCCCTGCCCCGTCGGCGGGAACGGCGGCCGCCCCCTCCGCCTCGCCCACGCCGGCGCCGAGCCCGACCCCGGCTCCGTCGTCGGCCCCGATCGATCTCGTCGCGCCGGAGGTCCCCGGCGACGTCGTCGCCCCGGTCGCCGCAGCCCGGACCGCCGAGGGCCTCGCGGTCCCGGTGAAGATCCCCGCGTCGCCGGGCCTCTACCGCCTCGTCGGAACGATCCACGGCAAGGACGGCGTCGCCTACGACGCGGCCACCCAGGCGCTCATGCCGGCACTCATCGTCCGGGTGACCGGTCCGCTCACCGCCGCCTACGACGCCCAGCCGGTCGCCTTCGCGGATGCCGGCCAGACGTTCGAGCTGCCTATCGGGGTCACCAACCTCGGCGCCTCGGCCTGGGGCGCGCCGGCGGTCGAGAGCCGGATCGGCGGCGCCGAGGCAGAGCCGGCCCGGCGGGCCACGCTCGTTGCGCGCTGGGTCCCGATCGGCGGCGCCGAAACCGGCTCGCCGGTGGCCGATACGCGGGCCGTCCTGCCGCCGGGCCTCGCCCCTGGCGCCTCGACGAGCGTCGTCCTGAGCCTGGCCGCACCGGAGGTCCCCGGCGACTACCTGCTGCTCCTCGACGTGATCACGCCGCGGTCCGGGTCGCTCGCCGCGGCCGGCGTGGCTCCGGGAATCGTCAGGGTCACGGTCGGACCGGGGGCCGCGGCGGCTCCGTGATCCGGCTCGACCGCCGGATCGAGGTCGACCGCCCAGCGAACGAGGTCTTCGAGCGCCTGACCCGGATCGAGGAGCTGCCGCGATGGCAGCCGGCGATCGTCGAGGCCGCGGTCACCTCGCCGGGGCCCTTGACGAGGGGCAGCACGATCCGCCTCGTCGTCGATGCGGGCGGGCGGCGCACGGAGGCGCTCGGGCGGGTGACCGAGCTCGACCGCCCGGAGCGATTGGCAATCGAGGCGACGGCCGGGCCGGCCGGACTCGCAACACTGCTAACCGTGGAGGCGGTCGGCGAGGACCGCTCGCTGGTGAGCCTCGAGGCGGAGATCCGCCTCGGCGGCATGCTCCGGTTCGTCGAGGGGATGGTCCGCGGACGGATCGAGGCCGAGGCGCCCGAGGCCGCCGTCTCGATCAAGCGCTGGCTGGAGTCGGACTAGGACCGACGGCGCCAGGGCTTCAGTCGTCGTCCGAGCCGCCGCCGTGGCCGGAGCGGTCGTCATCGTCGTCATCGCCGCCCCCGCCGTGGCCGGAGCGGTCGTCATCGTCCCGGTCGTGGTGATCGTCGGTCGCCTCGGGCGAGCCGGTCGGGCTCGGCTGACTCGCGCTGCCGGCGTCCGCTCCGCCGGCGGCACCCGAGCCCACCGCCGGCGCCGCGCTGCCGCCGCCCGCGACGACGATCGTCCCGGTCATCGAGGGGTGGAGCCCGCAGACGTATTCGAACGTGCCGGCCGACGCGAACGTTCGCCCGAACGTGTCCCCGCTCTCGAGCCGCGGGCTCTCGGCGCCGTCCACGAGGATGCTGTGCCGCTCGCCGTCGCGGTTCGTCCACGTCACCCGGCCGCCGGTCGCGACCGTGATCGTCGCAGGGCCGAACGCGAAGTCGACGATCTCGATTTCCGCGCTGGCCGGTGCGGTCGCATCCAGCGACGGCGGCGACCCGGCCGGAGGCGGCCCGCCGGCGGTGTCGCCGTCGCCGGTCGTGGAGGTCGCGCCGGCGGGCGTGCCGGCGGCGCTCGAGGTCGCGCGGCCGTCGTCGACCCGGGCGAGCGCGGCCGCGTCGAGGAGCGTGTCCGACGGACTCGCGGCGGGCCCGCTGCCGACCGGGGGCGCGAAGCTCCAGGTCTGCGCCGCGGGCGCCGCACAGGCGGCCGCCACGAGGGCGATGAAGGTGACGGTCGCGGTCGCGGTGGCGGATCGCACGGTCGGTGGGCCTCCGGTCGGAGCGGGCCGGTTCGTCCGGACCCGTCGATTCATTGAGGCAGCGACCGGCCACAAGGTTTCACGCGAGCCGGCGGGCGCGTAGTCTGTGCGGGTCATGAGCGAGAACGTCGTCCCGGGCTTCCTGCCGAGCCGGCAGGGGTTCCACTTCGCGAACCGGTTCCCGCCGGGCCCGACGGTCCGCCTCGGTCCGCTCGACCCCCGCTGGATCGGGATCGGGGACGCGTCCGCGGGGCTCTGCGGCGGGATGTGCTTCACGGTCCGCGATCTGTTCGAGCACGGCGTCCCCGTGCCGCCTGACCGGGAACCGCCCGCGAACGGCTCACCGCGCTTCACCTCGATCGTCCGCCGTCAGGTCCAGTCGCTCGACTGGATGCGCCTCCCGCTGAAGTTCTGGACGCGCTCGGCGCTCGGCGCGTCGTTCGGGCGCGACCGGGCGCGGTCGACGTACGAGAACGAGTGGCCGAAGGTCCGTCGGGAGATCGACGAGGGCCGTCTCGCGATGATCGGGCTCATTCGCAAGGCCGGGGTGAACCCCTTCGGGCTCACCGCCAATCACCAGGTGATCGCCTACGGCTACGCTGAGGACGGGCGGGGGGTGACCCTCCGCCTCTACGACCCGAACTGGCCCGACCGGGACGACGTGACGGCGACGGTCCACCTCGACGCCGCGCTCCGCCCGACCCACTTCGAGCAGTCGACCGGCGAGCCGCTCCTCGGCTGGTTCCACGCCCCGTACCGGCCGGCCGACCCCCGCGCCTGGCGCTGAGGATCGCCTTCGCGGAGACCCATGACCAACGCGACGCTCGACCGACTCCTCGCCGTCCTGGTCCTGGCGATGGCGGCGACCGGGCTGGCGTCGCTCCGGGTCGGTTCGCCCGACGGCGCCTGGCTGTTCGTCCTTCACGGACTGCTCGGCGGCTGCCTCGCCGCGGCGGTCGTCCTCAAGCTCCGTCGCTCCGTGCCGGCAGCGGTCCGCCGCGGATCGGCGACCCGCCTCGCCCTGGGCCTGCTCGTCGCGCTCGTCGCCGCCGCGGCACTCGTCGGCGGGTTCGCCTGGGTGGCGAGCGGCCGCCTTCTCGCGATCGGGACCTGGACCGTCCTCACGCTCCATGCCTGGGCCGGTCTGGTCCTCGTTCCGGTCGTCGCCGTCCACCTCGTGCCCCGCCGCTGGCGGCTCCTCCGACCGGGCCGGCGATCCGCCGACGTGACGATGCGCCGGATCTCGCGGCGATCGCTCCTTGCCGTCGGCGGCCTCGCCCTCGCGGGCGGCGCGCTCGCGGTCGTCGCGGCGGTCCTCGACCGCATCAACGGCGGCGAGCGGCGGTTCACGGGATCGCGGGCCCTGCCCGCCGGCGGGGTCCCGCCGGTGACGACGTTCTTCGGCGAGCCGACACCGCCGATCGACCCCGCGACGTGGCTGGTCGACGTCTCCGGGCGCGTGGCCCGGCCGGGCGCCTGGACGCTCGCGGACCTCGACGCCCTTGGCGCAACGGACCTGACGGCGATCCTCGACTGCACCTCGGGCTGGTGGATCGAGACCGGCTGGCGGGGGATCCCGCTCGGTGCGCTGCTCGCCGCGGCGGGTGCGGCACGAGGCGCGCGGAAGGTCGTCGTCCGGTCGGTCACCGGCTGGACGACGGAGCTGTCGGCCGCGGAGGCGAGCGCCTGCCTGCTCGCGACCGAGGTCGCCGGAGCGCCGCTCCCCGCCGGCAACGGGGCGCCGATCCGCCTTGTCGCGCCCGACCGGCGGGGCCTCGACTGGGTGAAGTGGGTCGACCGGATCGAGGTCGCCTGAGGATCGGGGCGAAGTCGCCGTCAGCTCAGCTTTGGCAGCTCCTGGAGGTCGGTCTGGGCCGGCGCGAAGAGGTCGCCCAGCTCGGCGACACGATCGATGACGTTGCGGATCGTGAACGAGTTCGCGCGAAGGCCCGGCTCGTCGAGCTCCGCCCAGCGGATCGGGGCGGAGACGGCGGCCCCGGGCATCGGCCGGACCGCGTACGGCGCGACGAGGGTCTTGATGTAGGTGTTCTGGGTGTAGTCGAGCCGGGCCCGGCCCTTGCGGTCGGCCTTGCTCCACTCCCACGAGACGAGGTCGGGGACCATCGCCCCGATCGCCCGCGACAGCTTCTCGACCCAGTCGCTCGTCTCGCTGAAGCCGTACTTCGGGACGATCGGCAGCCAGGCCTGGATGCCGCGCTTCCCGGTCAGCTTCGGGTACGCCCGGACGCCGAGGTGCTCGAACGCGGTCCGGTAGAGGCGGGCGAGCGTCAGCGTCTCGTCCCACGTCGTCTTCTCCCCGGGGTCGATGTCGACGAGGGCGAAGGTCGGGCGCTCCGGGGCGTCGAGGCGACCGGTCCAGGCGTGGACCTCGAACGACGCCTGGTTGCCGAGCCAGCACAGCGCGGCGACCTCGTCGGCGACGAGGTGGGTGTTCGCCTCGCGCTCGTCGACACCGATCTCGGTCCAGCGACGGAGCCAGTCGGGCGCGGACGAGGGGATGTCCTTCTGCCAGAAGCTCGGCCCGCCGACGCCGTTCGGGAAGCGGTGGAGGTTGAGCGGCCGCTCGGCGAGATGCGGCAGCATCGCCGGACCGATCCGGGCGAAGTAGCCGATGAGCTCGCGCTTCGTGATCGGCGCGTCGGTCGTGCCCTCGAGCGGCGGGAACAGGACCTTGTCGAGGTTCGTGAGCTTGAGCTGGCGGCCTCCGACCGACCAGACGCCCTCCTTGCCGAGATCGGTGAGGGCGGCCAGCTCCTCCTCGGTCGCGGCCGCCGGCTTGCCCGACGGCGGCGCGGCAGGCGCCGACCGGGGTCGGGCCGCAGGATTCTTCTTCGGTGCCACGGGTGCGTGCTCCTTCTCGGCCTCGGCGACCGCGCGCTTCGACGGGACGGCCGTCTCTCGGGTCACCGACCGCGGGTCGTGGCCCTCGTCGATCCCCTTGAACGCGGTCTGGCGGACGAGGCCCTCGCGGGTCCAGCCGCCGATCTCGGCTCGGATGACAAGCTGGGGCTCGACCCAGGTGACCGACCGCAGCTCGCCCTTGCGTTCGGGCGCCGGATCGAACGGCGCGACGGAGGTCTCGAGCTGGGCGAGCCGGCGCCGGAGTTCGGCGCGGGTCCGGCCGGTGAATCCGGAGCCGACCTTGCCGGCGAAGCGCAGCCGGTCGCCCTCGTAGACCCCGACGGCGAGCGCGCCGAGGTCCTTCGCGTTGCCCTCTCCCGGGGTCCAGCCGCCGACGACGAGCTCCTGCTCGGGGCGGATCTTGATCTTGAGCCAGGCCGGCGACCGGGTGCCCGGCTCGTAGCGCGACCGGCGCAGCTTCGCGAGGATTCCCTCGAGGCCCCGCTCCCTGGCCGCCCGATGGAACTCGACCCCTTCGGTCTCGACGTGGGAGGCGAAGCGGACCCGGCCCGTCTCGCGCAGGACGCTCCGGAGCAGGCGCTTGCGGTCCTCGAGCGGGACCCGCAGGAGCGAGCGGCCGTCGAGGTGGAGCAGGTCGAAGGCCTGGTAGATCAGGCGGCCGGCGGCCTTCGAACCGGCCTTCGAAGCCGCCTTCGGACCGGCGCCCCTCGCGGCGCGGCCGGCGCCGCTGCGCAGCCCGCTGATCGCCTCCTGGAGCAGCCCGAAATCGGGTGCGCCACTCTCGTCGAGCACGACCATTTCGCCGTCCACGACCGCCTCGTCCGCCGCGATCCACGAGGCTGGGGCGAGGAAGCCCCGGAAGTACGTGTCGCCGTCGAGGCCTTTCCGGGTGTACGTCCGGACCGAGCCGTGATCGACGATCGCCTCGAGGCGGTAGCCGTCCCACTTGACCTCGAAGAGCCAGTCCTCGTCGCGGAAGGGCGAGGAGGCGAGCGTCGCGAGCATCGGTGGAACGAAACCCGGCAGCTTCGCTTCGATCGCCCCCGCGAGATCGATCTCGGCGGCGGCCGCGGGCGTGTCGCTCATCCACAGCGCGTCCCGGTTGGCCTTGACCTCGTCGTTCGTGCGGCCCGTCCGGACGGACTGCGGATGGTCCTCGGCGTCCCAGCCGGCGACCGCGGCACCGTCGCGCTTCTTGATCAGGAGCCACTGCTCCGATTCGTCCTCGAAGGCGGTCGTCGGGGCGCTGCCCGGCCGGCGGCTCGTCCGGACGATCGTGAACCGACCCCGCAGCTTCTCGCCGCGGAGCTCGAACTTCAGCTCGCCGGCTTCGACGGCCGCCACGGGGTCGGGCGTCTCGTCCTCGGCGACGTAGGTGCCCCAGTCCCAGACGATGACGTCGCCGGCCCCGTACTGGCCCTTCGGGATCACGCCCTCGAAGTCGAAATACTCGAGCGGGTGGTCCTCGACGTGGACGGCCATCCGCCGGACGGCCGGGTCGAGGGTCGGGCCCTTCGGGACCGCCCAGCTCGCGAGGACGCCGCCCATCTCGAGTCGGAAGTCGTAGTGGAGCCGGGTCGCCCGGTGG
>DASTVH010000030.1:0-2955 GCA_035759195.1 Candidatus Limnocylindrales bacterium | reverse complement strand
CAGGGCGGGAATGTCGTCAATCCGCTGACGCTCGCGTGGCTCGGAGCGCTCGTTGACGAGTTCCGGATCTATGCCCCCGACACGGTCGGCCAACCCGGCCGGAGCGCCGGCACTCGCGTCTCCGCGGACGACGCGAGCCTGGGCGAATGGACGGTCGACGTCCTCGATGGACTCGGACTGCCTTCGGCGGCATTCATCGGGGCGTCGTATGGCGCGGGGGTCTTCCTCCGGCTGGCCGCCCTGGCCCCGGATCGGATCGACCGTGCGGTGCTGGTCGTCCCGGCCGGGCTGACGCCGGTGCCGCTGCGGTCGATGCTGACCCTCGCCGCGGGCTACCTCGGCTACCGGTTCGCCGGCCGGCGTGCGCTCGTCGAGATGACCGTCCGCCAGCTGGCCGGCCCGAGGGCCGATCCGCGCATGGTCGAATCGACCGCTCTGGCGTTCAGGGGGACCCAGCTCGACACCGAGATGCCGCGCCTCGCGTCCGCCGACGAGCTACGCGGCCTCACCGCGCCGGTCATGGTCTTCGCGGGAGAGGATGACCCGCTCTTCCCACCGGACCGGGTCCTGCCGGCGGCGGGCAAGGTCTTCGCCAACCTCGCCGGAGCGGAGACGCTGGCCGGTTGTGCGCACATCCTCAGCCCCGCGTGCGCGGCTGCGTGGTGCGCGAGGATCCGGCCATTCCTTCGGGGTGGGATGACGGCCGTGTCCTGAGATCGGCGCCTACGGGCAGTCCGCCGATTTCGACTCGATCATGATCGTGTTGTAGACGATCCAACCCGTCCGGCCGGACGCCGTGATCTTGAACCAGCGCTCGTCGCGGCCGGCCCAGTCGACGAGCGTGGACTCCGATGAGGGGTACTCCCCGGCCGGGACGTCTCCGATCTCGGTCGCCTGGTGGCTCGGCTGATCACGGATCGTCGCGAACGGGTTCGTGATCGTCAGGACGCATCCGCTCAGGTCAGGAGCAATGGACACGGCGGCAGTGGGGCCGGGGACGTCGATGGAGATCGCGGGCGTCGGGCCGAAGGTCGGCGGGGCGACCGTCGAGCCGGGTGACGTCGTCGAAGCCGGCGGGAAGACGCGATCCCACCACCACGGCGCCGAGCCGCCGACGAGCAGCGCGCCCAGGACCGCGATCGCGACCGGCACGAGGATCCGACTCTGCAGCGATTCGCGCGGTTCGGCCATCGCTTCACTCTAGCGACCGACCGAAAGCCCTCCGTCTCGGCCGCCGCATGACAGCCTTTCACGCGGCCCGCCTCCATCTCGTCTCGGGTCACGAGAAGAGAAAGGAGGCTCACCATGCGGGTCTTTGTCGCAGGCGCCACCGGCGCCGTCGGACGGCGACTGGTGCCGATGCTCGTGGCTCGTGGCCACCAGGTGACGGGCACGACGACGAGCGCGAGGTCGCGGGACGCGATCCGGGCGATGGGCGCCGAGCCGGTCGTCGTCGACGGGCTCGACGCCGCGGGCATCGGCGAGGCGGTGGCCAGGGCGGAGCCGGATGCGATCATTCACCAGATGACGGCCCTGTCGGGCGCGCCCGACTTCCGGCACTTCGACCGCTGGTTCGCGCTCACGAACCGGCTCCGGACCGAGGGCACCCGGAATCTCCTCGCCGCGGCGAAGGCCAGCGGCGTCACGCGGTTCGTCGCCCAGAGCTTCACTGGCTGGAGTAACGCCCGCGAGGGCGCCTGGATCAAGACCGAGGATGATCCGCTCGACGCGAACCCGGTGAAGGAGCAGCGCGAGACCCTCGCCGCGATCAAGTTCCTCGAGCGTGCTGTCCTCGAGGCACCGCTCGAGGGGATCGTCGTCCGCTACGGCGGCCTCTACGGCCCGGGCGCGTCGGAGGCGCTCGCCGGCATCCTCCGCAAGCGGATGTTCCCGGTCATCGGCAACGGCGCGGGCATCGTGTCGTCGACCCACGTCGACGACGCGGCCCGCGGCACAGTGGCGGCCCTCGAGCGAGGCAGCCGTGGCATCTACAACATCGTCGACGACGACCCGGCGCCGACCCGCGAGTTCATCCCGGCGATCGCCGAGGCCCTTGGAGCGCCGAAGCCGCTCCGGATCCCGGCCTGGCTCGGTCGGCTGCTGGCCGGCGACGTGGCGGTCACGATGATGACCGAGGGCCGCGGCTCCTCGAACGCGAAGGCGAAGCGCGAGCTCGGCTGGCAGCCGATCTGGCCAACCTGGCGGGAAGGCTTTCGTCGGGGGCTCGACACGCCGGTGCCGCTGCCGCCGAAGGCGTCCGCAGGCAACACCGCCGCCGGCGAGACAACCGCCGCGTGACCCGGACCCAGACGAAGCGCCACGTCGCCGATGCCTACGTCGACCTCCGCGGGCTGCTGTTCTCGATCGCCTACCGGATGCTCGGGAGCGTCAGCGAGGCCGAGGACGTCGTCCAGGAGGCGTTCGTCCGCTACCAGCGGGCGCTCGCCGACGACGCGGCGGTCGAGTCGCCGAAGGCGTACCTCTCGGCGGTCGTCACCCGACTGGCCATCGACCACCTCAAGTCGGCCCGGGTCCGACGCGAGACGTACGTCGGCGAATGGCTGCCGGAGCCGCTCGTGACCGACGAGGGCGCGGGCGATCCGGCCGCCCGCGCCGAGCAGGCCGATTCGCTGTCGATGTCGTTCCTCGTCCTCCTCGAGCGGCTGACGCCCGTCGAGCGCGCGATCTTCCTCCTCCACGACGTCTTCGACTACGACTTCGCCGAAGTCGGGCGGATCGTCCGCAAGTCGCCCGCCACGTGCCGCCAGCACGCGGTCCGGGCCAGGCGGTTCATCGCCGAGAACCGGCCCCGCTTCGATGCCTCGGAAGCCGAGCGCGACGAGCTCATGGGCCGGTTCTTCGCCGCGGCCGAGCGGGGCGACGTCGACGGCCTGATCGAGGTCCTCGCCGAGGATGCGATCGTCTACGGCGACGGCGGCGGCAAGGTCCCCCAGT
>DASTVH010000029.1:0-5516 GCA_035759195.1 Candidatus Limnocylindrales bacterium | reverse complement strand
AGCTTCCACGGTGCCGGGATGACCCAGACGAGCGACGCGATCGACGTCGGCGGCGCGGGCGGTGGCTTCGGGGTCTACTGGGACGAGCGGATCCACGTGCCGGGCTCGTACGTGACGATCGCTCCGCTGCCGGGCCTGTTCAGCGTCGGCGGGGCGATGGCCGCGACCGGCCGGGCGATCGACTGGTTCCGCGGCAGCGTCCTCGCCGACGCGGCCTCGACGGAGGTCGTGATCGAGGAGGCGGCCGCGACGCCGCCCGGCGCGGAGGGCGTCCTGTTCCTGCCGTATCTGGCCGGGGAGCGCTCGCCGCTCTGGGATCCGAGCGCCCGCGGCGCGTTCGTCGGGCTGACCCTGGGCCACGGCCGCGGCCACCTCGCTCGGGCGATCCTCGAGGCCTCGGCGCTCGCGATCCGCCACGTCGCCGAGCCGATCCTCGCCGCGGGAATCCCCGTTCGCGACATGCGAGTCTGCGGCGGCCCGGCGCGGAGCGAGACGTGGAACCAGATCAAGGCCGACATCACCGGGTTCGAGGTCGCCGTTCCGGCGGTGCTCGAGACCGCCGTCGTCGGGGCCGCGTGCCTGGCCGCGACCGGCATCGGCGCGTACCCCGACGTTCCCGCGGCGATCCGGGGCATGACCCGGGTCGGCCACCGCCTCGAGCCGCGGCCGGAGCACAGCGCGCTGTACGACGCGCACTACGACGCCTACGTCCGCCTCCATCCGGCGATCGCGCCGATCGTTCGGGACCTGGCCCGCCACGGCCCGCCCATCACCGAGGGAGTTGCATGATCCGTCGTCCCAAAGCCCGCCTCGCCGCGCGCCGCGTGGCGGCCGCCGCCACCCGCAGCGTGGCGGCCGCCGCGATCCTCGCCCTGCTCGCGGCCGCCTGCAGCCCGGCTCCCAGCCCCTCCGGCGGACCGCAGGGCTCGCCGGGCGCCTCGCCGTCGGCGGCCGCCCCGACGACCCTGACCGTCGGCCTCGCCTCCGAAGCAGAGTCCCTCGACCCGGCGCTCGTCTACCAGCCGGCCGGCCAGTCGATCATGTTCGCGATCTTCGACACGCTCCTCACGATCGGGCCCGATGGGACGCTGGGCCCCGGCCTCGCAGAGGAGTGGGAGATCGTGAACCCGACGACGATCGAGCTCCGCCTCCGGACCGGGATCACGTTCCACGGCGACGGCGGCGAGAGGGACGGCGGCGAGCCGTTCGACGCGGAGGCGGTCCGCTTCTCGATCTACCGGCTCATGGACCGCGATCCGGCCACCGGCGAGCCGATCACCGACGACGCCGCCAAGCTGAATTCGCAGTGGATCCGCGACTACGCCTCGGTCGACGAGGTCGAGGTCGTCGATGGGACGACCGTGCGCATCCACCTGGCGAACCCGGACGTCGCGCTGCTCAACGCGCTCGGCCGGACGTTCATCGTCCCGCCCGAATATGTCGGCCGGGTCGGCAACGACGGCTTCGCCCAGGCGCCGGTCGGGACCGGCCCGTTCGTCTTCGAGGAGCGGGTCAAAGACGACCACACGACGGTCGTCCGCAACCCGGCGTACTGGGACAGCCCGCGCGGCGCGCCGCTCGTGGACAGCGTCGTGTTCCGGCCGATCCCCGACGCCTCGACCCGGCTGAACGAGCTCGTCACCGGCGGCGTCGATCTCATCGCCGACCCATCACCCGATCAACTCGAGCGAGTCGAGGAGTCCGGCGGCCGCGTGCCGACGATCGGCGACGCCCGGCGCTACATGATCTGGTTCTCGACCGACGGCAAGGGCGCCCTCGCCGAGGACCCCAACATGACCCCGGAGCAGGCGACCGCCCTCGAGGCGCTGGCGAAGCGCGAGGTCCGCGAGGCGCTGAACCTCGCGGTCGACCGCCAGGCGATCATCGACACGCTGCTCCAGGAACGCGGGGCGAAGATGACCGGGCCGTTCGTCGAGGGCGATCTCGGGTTCGACCCCTCGCTGCCCGACTTCCGCTACGACCCCGAGCGGGCCCGCCAGATGCTCGCCGACGCGGGCTACCCCGACGGCTTCGAGGTCGACCTCGACATCTGCACGTGCGACCGGACGGACCTGCCCGAGGCGGTCGCCGGCGAGCTGGCCAAGGTCGGCGTCACCGTCACCCTCAAGCCGTTCGAGATCAGCCAGTTCAACGCTGACTGGGGCGCCGGCCGCCAGAACCCGATGCGCGCGTCGCGCCTGTCGTTCAGCGACGTCAACGTCTACCTCCAGCTCTGGCTCCGGAGCGGCGGCTTCCTGTCGCGGTTCGGCGACCCCGAGATCGACGCGCTCATCGATGCCCAGCAGGCCGAATACGACGTCGCGGCCCGCGAGGCGATCCTCCGGGAGATCGGCGAGAAGGTCCGGACCGCCGCGCCGGCGCTCTTCCTGTGGAGCTCGCCGAACCTCTACGGCGCAGGTCCCGCCATCCCCGACTGGCAGCCGCACCTGCTCGGCTACCTGCCGGTCGTCGGCGTGGAGGTCGTCCGCCAGGGGACGTGATCGGCTTCCTCGGCCGCCGCCTCGCCTACAACGCGTTCGTCCTCGTCGGCGTCGCGCTCGTCGTCCACGGCCTGGTCCTGCTGACCTCGGACCCGGCCCGGGCGCTCCTGCCGCCGACCACGCCACCCGAGGTCATCGAGTCGTTCCGCCGGGCCCACGGCTACGACCAGCCGTTCCCGATTCAGTTCGGGCTGTTCCTGGCGCGGGCGATCGGCGGCGACTTCGGCGATTCGATCCGGTACGGGGAGCCGGCGCTCGGCGTCGTCGCGGAGCGGGTGCCGGCGACGCTGCTGCTCGCGCTGACCGGGCTCGCGATCGCGGTCGCGGTCGCGCTGCCGTTGGGCATCGCCGCGGCGATGCGCCAGGGATCGTGGATCGACCAGGCCGCCCGCGGCGTCGTCGTCGTCGGTTCGGCCGTACCGAACTTCGTCGTCGCCCAGGTCCTGATCCTCGTCCTCGCGGTCGGCCTGCGGGCGCTGCCGGTGTCGGGTGCGGGGACGCCGGCCCACCTCGTCCTGCCGGGCGTCGTCGTCGGGCTGACGTCCGCGGCCGGGCTCGTCCGGATCCTGCGGAGCAGCCTGCTCGAGGTGTTCGGAAGGGAGTACATCCGGACGGCCTACGGCAAGGGGTTGTCGCAGCGGGCGGTGGTCGTCCGCCATGCCCTGCGGAACGCTGCGATCCCGGTCGTGACGTTCCTCGCGTTCGACCTCGCGGCTGTGCTATCGGGCGTCGTCATCGTCGAGCGCGTCTTCGCGTACCCGGGGATGGGCCTGCTCGCGACGCAGGCGGTCACGAACCGCGACCTGCCCCTGATCCAGGCGTTCGTGTTCGTGTCGGCGCTGACGATCGTGACGGCGAATTTGCTGCTCGATCTCGCCTACGTCGCCCTCGACCCGCGGATCCGCGTCCGATGAGACGGACGTGGGAGGGCGCTGCGGGTCTGGCGATCGTGGGGTTCGTCCTCGCGGTCGCGGTGCTGGCGCCGCTCATCGCCCCGTACGACCCGACCGTCCAGGAGCTGCGCGATCGGTTGCTGCCGCCCTCGTTCCTGCCCGGCGGCTCGCCGGAGCATCTGCTCGGCACGGACGGGAACGGGCGGGACCTGCTCTCGCGGATCGTCGTCGGGTCCCGGCTGAGCCTGCTGATCGGGGCGGCGACGGTGCTCATCGGCGGGGCGATCGGCGTGACGGCGGGGATCCTCGCCGGGCTCCGCGGCGGCTGGTTCGACCTCGTCGCCGGGCGCCTCGCCGACATCCAGCAGGCGATCCCGTTCATCATCCTGGCCCTCGCGGTCGTCGGCGTGCTGGGCTCGTCGGTCGTGAACCTCATCGCGGTGCTCGGGGTCGGGTCGTGGTTCTACTGGTACCGGGTCGTGCGCGGCGAGGTGCTCGCCCTGCGCGAGCAGCCGTTCGTCGAGGCGGCCCGGGCGGTCGGGATCGGCGACTGGCAGCTCGTGTCGCGGCAGCTGTGGCGGAACCTCGCGCCTTCGATCGTCGTGCTCGCGACGCTCTGGCTGCCGCAGGCAATCGCGTACACCGCGGGACTGTCGTTCCTCGGCCTGGGCGTGCCGCCTCCGACCCCCGAATGGGGCCGGCTGATCGCCGACGGCACGGAACAGATCGCCGATGCCTGGTGGCTGGCGGCGCTGCCGTCAGCCGCGCTCGTCGTCACAGTGCTCGGGCTGACGCTCACCGGCGACTGGCTGCGCGACATGGCGGACCCGGTCCGGCGGGGCCGGCGGGGTTAGGCTCGCCCGCCTCCTCGCCCGCGGCGTCGAGGCCCTCGAGGCCTCACGGCCCTCACGGCCCTCACGGCCGATGAGGCCCTCCCGGAACGCGCGGCGTTCCAACGGACCGCCGAGGACGCCCGCGACGCGGCGTTGGGGCCTGCCGCCGGTCGCCTGGAACGCTGACCGTTCCGGCGGACCGAGGAAGGGGCCTCGCACGGTATCTTGGCCCCGCTCCCCGGTTCATTGGAACGCCGGGCGTTCCGGTGCGTCGTCCTGGAGGCGGCGGCACCGCCAAGTGACCGCCAGTGAAGGCCTCCGAACGATGATGACGTGGCCATGCCTACCCGGGAGCGACCAGCCGACCGCGGCCGCCGCCGCGCCCGCGATGCGGTCACGCGGCTGATCCGGGACGGTCGGGAGGCACGGATCGCCGCGGGCCTGAGTCTCCGCGATGTCGGCCAGGCGGTCGGTTGCTCACACTCACGCGTGCGGCGCATCGAGACCGGCTTCGTCCGCGCTCCGTCGCCGGAGTTCCTCGGCGCGTATTGTGCCGTCGTCGGCCTGGATCTGGTCCTCCGTGCCTACCCCGCGGGCGACCCGCTCCGCGACCGGGCTCAACTCGCACTGCTCGCGCGGCTCCGCGCCCGGACCCAGCCCTCGCTTCTCTGGCGGGCCGAGGTTCCGCTCCCGCGCGAGGGCGACCTGCGAGCCTGGGACGCTGACGTCAGGAGCCCAGTCCCACCCAGGTGGCGTGTCCGTTTCGAAGCGGAGACGGTTATCGCCGACGGCCAGGCGCTGGAACGGCGGCTGAGCCTGAAGATGCGCGACGACCCCGATGGGCACACCGTCCTCGTCGTCGCCGACACGCGGGCGAACCGCAGGGCGTTGCGGAACCTGCGAGAGGGGCTCCGGGAACTCCTCCCACTGGATGCCCGCGCGATCCTCGCCGCCCTCGGCGCCGGAGCGGATCCCCGCGGAAACGGGCTCGTCCTGCTCTGACCCTTCCGAGCCAGCGGATCGGTGCCCGTATGATCCGCGCTATGCCGTCGCTTCCGGATCGGGCGCCGTTCGCGATCCGCGCGCGCCTGCTGACGCCGCTCGACGCGGGCGGGACGCTCGACGAGGCCGACGGCGTCCTCGAGGTTGATGACCGTGGTGGCATTACGTACGCGGGGCCGTATCGAGCCGAACGCCCCGGGCCGAACCCCCTCGACCTGCGCCCATGGGTCGTCCTGCCCGGGATGGTCGATCTCCACGCCCACCTGCCGCAGCTCCCGAACGCGGGC
>DASTVH010000028.1:0-3254 GCA_035759195.1 Candidatus Limnocylindrales bacterium | reverse complement strand
GGGGTGATGTGCTCTAATTGAGCACGACACGGCCGCCCGTAGCTCAGTGGATCAGAGCGACTGACTTCGGATCAGTAGGTCGGGGGTTCGAATCCCTCCGGGCGGGCCAAAACGCCGAGGATCACAACACGTCCGGACGCTTGCTCGGACGGCGCGGGGTCAGGTTCGGCGCTGCAGCGAGGCCCCCGACGACATGCGCATGACGGATCTCGAGCCCGGCTGGCCGGTCGTCGGCAACGACGGACAGCGCCTGGGCACCATCAAACACGTCGGCCAGAACTACGTCCTGACGTCGGGCGCCGGCCACCTGGGCGACCTCCATGTCCCCGCGTCGGCGATCGGCAACGTCGAGAACGCCGTGGTCTACCTCAACCTCGCCAAGGGCGAGGCTGAGCAGATGGGCTGGGAACAGCCGCCCCGGGAGGAGGACCAACTCGAGACGGCGCCCGAAGGGGACCTCCACCGACACGTCTGAGCCGGTCGACCACGGACCGCCGGCGGCCCGTGGCGCGCCGGCCGTGCCCGCGGGGCTGGTGCAGCGCAGTCAGACGACCGGCGCGTGCTCCCGGGGGCCGGCCCGACCCGGCTCAGCCGGGTTGGCCGGGCTGGACCGGGCCGATCCGATAGGGCCGCATCATCTCGTTGTCCTCGTGGGACACGATGTGGCAGTGCCAGACGTACTGGCCCGCCTGCTCGAACCGGATCTTCACCCGGGTCACCTCGCCCGGATACGCCGTGACCGTGTCCTTCCAGCCGGCCTCCCACGGCTCGGGGTCGCGCGGCGACGACCCGGGCGCGACCTGGACCATCCCGTGCTCCTCGTCGACGAGGATCGCCTGGCGGTTGACCACCTGGAAGAACGATTCGTGGATGTGCATCGGGTGGGCGTCGGCGGTCGCGTTGTAGAACTCCCAGACCTCCGTGTCGCCGACCGACGGGTTCTCACTGACCGGGTCGCTCCACATGAGCGGCGTCCAGGCCGCGCCGAGGACCGGGTCACCGCTGATCGTGCCGAGCATCGCGGCCGCCGGAGCGTCGTCGAAGTGCATCGACATCTCTTCGAGGAGGGCGAGCGGCCGGCGCGCAGCCGCTCCGAGCGGCGCGATGGGCGGCAGGCCCAGGAAGCGCGGCGGGGTCGTGCGATCGCCGCCGACCGCCGGGACGACCCGGAACTGCATGACCTGGCCGGTCGAGTCGGGATCGGCCGCGTCGAAGTCGCCATCCGGCTCGCCACCGCCGAACGGTTCGTCGGGCCCGACGTTGCGCAGGACGTGGTTCCCGACCGGCACGCCTCCGAAGTCGACGATCAGGTCGGCCCGTTCGGCGAGGCCGACGAGCAGGCGGTTGCCGTTGTCCGCGGTCAGGTTGACCGGGGCCGGCAGGAAACCGCCTTCGTTGCCGATGGCCCAGACCTCGACGCCCGGGATGTCGTTGAAGTCGAGGATCAGGAAGCGTGAGTCGCAGCCGTTGAGGAAGCGGAACCGGTACCGTCGCCGCTCCACGGTCAGGTACGGCCAGGTCGCCCCGTTGACCATCATCGTGCCGCCGAAGAACTCCGGGTTCCAGATCGGCGAGATGTCGGTCGGCTCGGTCTCGTCGCCGATGAACGGCCCGCTGATCTCGTCGAAATAGGCCCGCGCATCCGGGTAGAAGAGCGATCCGTCGGTCCGGAACGTCCGGTCCTGGATCGCGATCGGGATCTCGCGGTAGACGGTGCCGGGCCGGTCGCCGAGGGCGGGCGCCGGACCGGGCAGTACCGCCCGCGCCCCCGTCCGCGTGTCGGTGGCCGTGTCGTCCGGGCCGCCCCGGACGATGTAGAAGCCGGCCGGGCCCGCGTACACGTTCAGCCGGGTCATCCCCAGCACGTGGTCGTGATACCAGATCGTCGACGCTCGCTGGCTGTTCGGGTACTGGAAGACCGCGCTCCCCTCTTCCCAGGCGGTCGAACCCGGCGCCAGATAGCCCTTCGAGGCGGCCTTGCCGGCGAAGAAGTCATACCAGGTGCCTTCGGTGGCGTAGGTGCCCGGGATGTTGCCGGCGCGGGGCAGATACCACGCCTCTGCGTAGCCGTCGCTCTCGTCGCCGACGCCCGCGGAGCCGTGGACGTGGGTCACGATCGGAACCGGCCCCGTGTACGGGCCGGGCGTGCCGTTGAACGTCGGTCGCGTGTCGCGGCCGGACACGCCGCCGGGCGGGTTCGCCCAGTGGAGGGTCGGATCCACGGGGAGCAGATGCGGCAGGAAGTCCGAGGAAGGGTCGGCCGGATCGACCCGCAGCTCGTTCACCCACTTGACCCGGACCGGCGTCCGATGCTTCGCCTCGATCGTCAGCGACGGCGCGTTGAAGATAGCCGGACCGTTCTGGGCGACCCGCGGGCCGTAGCCCCAGACGGTCGTCTTCGGCAGGCCCGCGGGCAGGATCTGCTGCTGGAACTGGCGGACGGCGAGCTCGTAGTAGTCGACGTTCCGGCCGCCCCGGCCCTTGATCTTGCCGGCTCGCGGCATCGCCGGCGGGACGAGCAGCGGCGTCGCGTACTTCGGGATGTCGTCGGGCTCGAGCAGCGGGACGTGGCCGGCCGCGCGCACCGGCAGGCTGCCGAGTCTCCAGGGCAGGAACATCGCGGCTCCGCCCGCCATCCCGACCTTGATCAACGAGCGACGCGAGATCGTGGGGTTCATGGCGCATATCCCTCGGACCCGCTCCGACCCTCGGGTCCTCACTGCCAGGCCGCTTTCGGCTGACGGTCGCCGCCCCCGGGATGCTCGTCACCGTACCGGGACTTCCGGCGGCCGGCTGAGGGCCATAGGTCCCATGCCGTGCCTGCCGCGGGGACCGACCGCAGGGGCCAAAAGGCGCGGGCCGGCGGGACACTGGCGCAACGCCGGTGGCCCGCGGTCGCCGGCCCCGCTCGGCGACCCGCGGATCAGTAGCCCGCGGTCAGCCCGAAATCGATCGAGATCGCGGCGCCGGTGATCGGTGCCGCCCGGTCCGAGGCCAGGAACGCGATGAGCTCGGCCACCTCGGCCGGTCGGATGAAGCGGGCCGGGCGCTGCGGGTAGGCCGCCAGGAGACTTGCCAGGTAACCCTCCGGATCGCCGCCGCCGAACGTCTCGGCCTGGTAGCGGATCATCGGCGAGTCGACGTCGCCCGGGCAGACCGCGTTGACGCGGACGCCGCGCGGCGCTAGCTCGACCGCGAGCGCCTTGGTCAGGACGGTGACGCCGCCCTTGCTGGCACAGTAGATCGCCGCCTCC
>DASTVH010000027.1:0-13364 GCA_035759195.1 Candidatus Limnocylindrales bacterium | reverse complement strand
ACGTACTCGGGCGCGAAGTCGTGCTCGACGTCCACCCCGAACTTGCCTTTGCCCGGGTTCTCCGGGAGATCCCGGACATGGCCGTAGGAGGCCAGGACGCGGTAGTCCGGGCCGAGGTAGCGCTCGATCGTCCGGGCCTTGGCGGGCGACTCCACGATCACGAGGTTCTTCGACACGGCCGGGAGTGTAGCACCGGGTCCTGCACGCTCCGACACCGCCGCCTTCACCGGCGATTGCGTTCGCGAGACGCTTCGTCAGATCTCGCGGATGCGGCGGAGGAAGTCCTCGTCGAGCTCGAGGTCGGCCTCCGGCTCCCCTGGAGCCGCCGGGTGCGCGGCTTCCGGGCGGCGCTCGGGCGGGGAGGACTGCGCGCGAAACTTCGTGAATACGACGGCCCCCCATTTCAGGCCTCCCGCCTCTGGCGTCCGTCCCTGTCGAGCGTGAGGATCGGTGAGAGGAGATGCATAGGAGGGTGATATCGATGCTCAGGATCGTCATCGGGCTGGTGCTTCTGGCCCACGGTATCGGCCACAGCATGGGGTTGCTCCAACTCTTCAGGATCGCTACGGTCAACCCGCAGTGGCAAGGCGATTCCTGGCTGCTGACGGGCGTCGTGGGGGCCACTGCGACCCAGGCGATTGGCGTCTCGCTCTGGATGCTGGCCATCGTCGGGTTCGGCGCGCTGGGGGCGGTTGTGTTTGGCTGGCTCCCGGAGACGTGGTGGCCGCCGCTTGCCATCGTCTCGGCCGCCACTTCGCTGGTTGGGCTGTTCTTCTTCCCGATCGCCTTCCCGCTGTTCAGCACGCTGGGCGCGCTTCTGGTCGATCTTGCTGTCCTTGCGGCGGTCCTGTGGTTCCATTGGGCGCCGAGTGACCTGGCGGTCTGAGGCTCGGGACGGTCCGCGGTGACCACCGTCAGCCGGCACCAGGCACTGGGGAAGTCGCCCCTTCGCACGATCGGCCGCCGGATTGGCGGTTGGCCGATATGGCTGCATCGGCTCGGGCTGGGTTTGCTGGTTGGCCGCCACTACGCGGTCATCACGTCGGTCGGAAGGCGCACCGGGGCAACTCGGCGCGCGGCTGCCATGGTGCTTCGGGAGGACCGCGCGACCGGCGAGCTGTTCATGGTAGCGGGCGACCAACGGACCAACTGGTACCGGAACGTGTGCGCGGCGCCGGCCGTTGAGATCTGGCATGGGAGCCGTCGGTACCGACCGACACAACGGCTCCTGTCGACCGACGCTATCGCCGAGCTGCTCATGGCCGTCCGCCGTGAGCGACCGCGCGAGGCCCGCATCCAGAGCTCGTTCTTCGGCTGGCCATGGCCGGGCACGCGGGACCAGCTACGAAGCCTCGCGGCCACGCTCGGCGGGGTCGCCTTCCGGCCGCCGGCGGGTGCGGAGAGTGGGCACCACCCATCGCCGACACGGCGTCGACCCGAGATCCACTTCTTCGAGGAGTACCCGACGGCCAGCAATCTTGAGCGAGCCCGACTGATCGGCTTCCCCGCCACCGTGTTTCTGGCCGCCGAGACGCTGGACGACTTCGAACGAGCGCGCGAAACGCTCCGGAAGTTCAACCCGTCGATCGCAGCGGCGTGGTGGCCGGTACCCGCCCGGAGCCGGGCGATGTCCGTGTTCTGTGATCCGAGCGAGTTGACGCCCATCACCGAGGCGCTCGGTGCGGCCTCACCTGGGAGGGTGCTTCTCGACCTTGAGCTGCCTGTCTGGGAGCCGCGGCGCATGCTCTCCCGGCCGTCGGAACTGAGGCGTGCGCGACGCGAACTCGATCGGCTCTTCGCCGTCGCCCTGGCACGACATGAGGTGTGGACGGCCGAATGGCCGCCGGCGGCGCCGGGTCGTGTCCTTCGCTGGCTCCGCATCGCCCTCCCGCACGCGAGGATGCGGGTGTACATGCTGTATACCTCGACCATGCCGGGCTGGTGGCGGCGCCTCCTGCTCGGCCGCATCAGCCGCCGCTTCACGGGTCGGCGCAGCGCGATCGCGGTCGGGGTCCTGGCGAGTGGCATCGCAGGCGATGAGCCGCTGCTGTCCGTAGCCGCATTCGAGCGCGATCTCCAGGAGGCGCAGCGCCTGCGGTCGGCCGCGGTCGTGATCTACCGGCTCGGCGGACTCGAGCCGGCCCACCTCCGGGCCATCGAGGAGGTATTCGGTCCGGTTCCGGCGACGCCGGGACTTGCCGCATGACGCCGGTGGCGCGCCCGGCTCAGTCCGCTCCGACGAGGCGTGCTCCCTGAGGACGGACTCGAGAGGACCAGGCGGACTTCGATCGACGTCGCGAGACGCTTCGTCAGACCTCGCGGATGCGGCGGAGGAAGTCCTCGTCGAGCTCGAGGTCGGCCTCCGGCTCCTCCGGCGCCGCCGGTTGCGCGGCTTCCGGGCGGCGCTCGGCGGCCGGTGCCTCGAGCTCCGGGAGGCCCGACGCGGGCATGATCTCGACGAACCGGATGTGGAGGTACGGGAAGAAGAACGTCGAGGCCGAGTTGTCGACGAAGATCGGGCGCTTCCCGTCCATCATGCGGACGTTCGTGCAGAGCAGTCCCTGGTCGACCGCCCTCGGGGCCTCGAAAAGGTCGGCGAGCAGCGGCTGCTCGTTGGTGATGTGGATGACGACGTTGCGGATCACCGGCGGATCGTGGGCTCCGGCGGCCCGCTCGTCCAGAGTCCGATGGTCCGCCCGGTCGGCGGGACGGTCAGCGCGGGTGGTAGAAGTCGACGACGAGGCGGACCCTGCCGCCCGAGACCCACACGCCGATCCCGACCCGGTCGTACTTGGCATTCATCATGTTCACCCAGTGGCCGCCGTTGTAGCTGTGCTCGCTCTGGAAGTAGAGATGTGAGCCGAGCACGGCCTTGTACGGGTCGCCCGAGCGGCAGCCGAGGTTCTCCGCCCAGATATAGCTCGTGTAGCCGGCTGCCCGCAGCCGGTCGCCCGGGTTGCCGCCGATGAAGTGGCTGCAGGCACCGCTCGTCGCGAGTTTCTTGGCATAGGGCCGGGCGACCTTCGAGGAGATCCCGGCGTCGAGCTTGAGGGCCGCGACGTTCCGACCGCCGGGGCTGCTGCAGCTGCCCGACGACGTCACCCAGCCGCCGGTCCGGGTGCAGTTCATCAGGTTGAGGTAATACGTCTCGACCGCGCCCCAGCTGCCGCCGCCGACCGCGCCGCCCGAGCCGACCGGGCTGCCGCCGCCCGAGCCGCCGCTGCGGCCGGTGCTGGTGCTCGACGCCGGAACCGGCTTGGCCTCCACCCGGATGCGGACGCTCGATGCCGCGGCCAGCGGAGCGCCGGCGGCGGACCGGGCGGTGTCGTTGACGAGCATCTGGACCTCGGAACCGTACGGCAGCGGCGAGGACGGTCGGAAGACGAGGACGGTGTCCTTCTCGGCGAACGAGGCCTTGCCGGCGACCGCCTTGCCGTCGGCGGTCACGACGAAGGCCGCGGCCGTGCTGGCGCGGTCCATCGACTGGCTGAAGCGAACCGAGAGCGTCGCCCCGCGGTCGACGTTCGAGCTCTTGTGGAGGGGCCGGAACCGGACCACGCTCGGCGCCTCGGTCGTGGTGATCGCGAGGCTCGGTGGCGAGGCCAGGGCCGCGCCCGACGCATCGAGGAGGCCAGCGAGACTGATCGTGTAGGCGGTGCCGGGGGCGAGGGGCTCCGCGGGCGTGAAGAGGAACGACGATCCGCCATTCTGGGCGGGGACGAGGTCGAGAGAACCGCGGATCTCGGGTTCGGTGACGAGCGCCCGTCGCAGGTCGCCGACGGCCACCGGCTGGTCGAACGAGATCCGGAAGGAGGTCGCGACCGTCGCGCGTTCGCCCTCGAGGCTCGTCGCCTCGATCGAGGCGGCCGTCGCGTCACGCGTCACGAGGACCGCTCGGGCGGGAACGGCCATCGGCCGACCGGTCTGGGCGAGCGCACCGGGGCGGACAGTGATCGTGTGGTAGGTGCCGGCCGTCCAGCGGGCCTTCGGGCGGATCGTCAGCCGGGTCCCGGACGCGTCCCAGGCCAGGTCCACCGCCGTGCGCGGCTGGACGTCGAGCGAGGCCTCGACGCTCGTCGGGTCCATCGGCGTGCTGAACGAGATCGTGACGGCCTCATCGAGCTCGCCGCCGGCCGCGATCGTCGAGGTGAACGCGGCGTTCGTGAGCGGAACAACCGGCGGCAGGGGCGGCGACGCAGTGGTCGGCCGCGGGGCGGCGAGGCCGAAGCCGGCGACCGTGACAACCCCGGCGAGGGCGACGACGGCGCCGAGTCTCGCAACGACGGATCGGCGCAGCAGCAGCGGCACGTAGAACGTCGCGAGGATGGGGACCGCGAGCACGGCCGCGGCGAGCTTTCGCAATAGACAGTCTCCTGGCCTGTTCGCTGGGGGACGACACAGCATCGCGAGCTGTCTGGTCGGCGAAGCCTCCCTCCGCGACCGGCGGCAGGGTAGCACGGCCGGTCGCGGCGGGGCAAACACCCCGTTGCCGAATGCCCCGTTCGGCGGCCGTCAGGCGGCCGGCGCTCGCGGCGGGTCGGTGCTCGCGAGCCGGCCGGCCGGCCGGTACCGGCCGTAGGCGCCGGTCGCGAGCCCGCGCATCTCCAGGAGCGTCAGGGCGCCCAGAGCCGTCGCAACCTCGTGGCCGGTCGCCGAGACGAGCTCGTCGAGCGTCGTCCGACCTCGCACGAGCTCCGTCGCCACGCTTCGGGCCGCCGCCCCCAGCTCGATGAGCTCCGCCTCGAGGGTCGGGCGGCCCGCGACGGCGGGGTGCCCCGTACGGCCGCCGAGCCCGAGGTCGTGAACGAGCTCGGGGATGCCGGCGACGATCCGGACCTCGTCGGGATACTCCCGGAGCCACCGCCTACAACCGGCCGACTGCGGCGAGTCGACCGATCCGGGGACCATGAAACAGGGCCGGCCCTGCTCGAGGGCCCAGCCGGCCGTGATCAGCGCCCCGCTCCGCTCGCCCGCCTCGACGACGATCGTGGCGTCGGCCAGGCCGCTGATCAGGCGGTTCCGGCGGGGAAAGCTGTCGGGACTGGGTTTCGTGTCCGGGAACAGCTCGGAGACGATCGCTCCGCCGGCGGCCAGGATCTTCTCGGCGAGCCCCGCGTGGACCCGCGGATAGAGCCGCAGGTGACCGGATCCGAGCACGCCGATCGTCGGGCCGCCCTCGTGGACGACCGCCGCGTGGGCCGATCCGTCGATGCCGACCGCGAGCCCCGAGACGACGCCGCCGCCCGCACGGGCGATCGCCGCGCCGATCCGGGCGGCGAACATGCGGCCCTGCCCCGTGGGTCGCCGGGTGCCGACGACCGCGACCAGTCGATGCGTTGCGAGGACGTCGACCCGCCCGCGGACGTAGAGCACGGGCGGCGGCAACTCGATCTGCCGGAGGCGATCCGGATAGGCCTCGTCGTCGAGCGTGACGATCGCAGCGCCGGCGGCGCGCAACGCGGCAAGCCGCGTCGAGGGATCCCGGGCGAGCTCGCCGATCGCGTCGGCGACCGGCCGGTCGAACGTCCGCCGGCCGTCACTCGTCCCCGCGTCAGCGAGCCGAGCGGCCGCGTTCGGACGCCGGGCGGCGGCGAGGATCCGGCGGGCGCTCCCGAACTGTCGCAGCAGTGCCGCGAAGCCGACCGGCCCGAGGCCCGTGACCGACAGGAGGATCGCCCACGCCTCGCGCTCCGTCATTCGGACGGCCGGCCGAGGCGGCGTCGGCGGACCTGCGGGGGCCCCCGGGCGCGATCGGGGGAGCGCCGGGCCGCCCTGCCCCGAGGAACCCCGAGAATCCGGGGGCCTGCCCTGAACGCCGAGCACGTCAGCTCGCCTCGCGGACGCTCAGCCGCGCCGCCGGCGAGCGGAAGCGGGCGGCCTCCTCGAGATGGTCGCCGCCGACCACCGCGGACTCGGCGAGATCGGCGATCGTCCGGGCGACCCGCAGCAGGCGCTCCGTTCCGCGGCCGCTCAGCCCTTCAAGTTCGGCCAGCTCGACGGCCCGCCGGCGGGCGAACGGCGTCAGGCCGCAGGCGTGCCGCAGATCGCGGCCCGAGATCCGACCGTTCAACCGACCCCGGTTGCGTTCGCGCTGGCGGGCGCGGGCCGCGGCGATGCGGCCGGCGACGACCGCCGAGGGCTCCGGCTCGGCGCCGATCATGAGCGCCGCCGGCGGCACCTTGGGCATCGTCACCCAGAGGTCGATCCGGTCGCGGAGCGGGCCCGAGACCCGGCCGGTATACCGCTCCGGCAGCTCCGGCGCACAGCGGCACCGCCCCGGCTCGTCGCCGGCGTAGCCGCAGGGGCACGGGTTCATCGCCGCGACGAGCTGGAAGCGCGCCGGGAAGATCGTCGCCCGACCCACCCGGGCGACCGCGACCCGGCCGTCCTCGAGCGGCTGCCGAAGCGCCTCGAGCACGTCGCGCGAGAACTCCGGCAGCTCGTCGAGGAAGAGCACGCCGTGATCGGCGAGCGTCACCTCGCCGGGCGACATCCGCGGCCCGCCGCCGACCATCGCCGCGTACGAGAGGGTGTGGTGCGGCGAGCGCATCGGAGCCTGGCGGACGAGCGATCGCGGCGCCTCGCCGGCAACGGAGGCGACGATCGTCGCGGCGAGCGCCTCCGCGTCGTCGAGCGGCGGGAGGAGGCCCGGAATCGTCCGCGCCAGGAGCGTCTTGCCGGAGCCGGGCGGGCCGACGAGGAGCAAGCCGTGGCCGCCGGCGAGCGCGATCTCGAGCCCACGCCGGGCCTCGAGCTGACCCCGGACCTCGCTGAGATCGGGCACCGGCACCCCGGTCGGCCTGCTGCGGAGCGGCTGCGCCTCGCCGGGGCCGCCCTCCTCGCTGCCCTCCCCGCCGAGATCGACCCGCGGCGGCAGTCGGACCTGGCGCCGGCCGGCTCGCAGCCGGATGACCTCGACGGCCTCACGCAGGGTGGCCGCCCCGATCGCCTCGATCCCGCCCGCAAGGCCGGCCTCGTCGATCGAGGCGGCCGGAACCACAACCCGCCGGACGCCGCGGCGGGCGAGGGCCGCGACCATCGGGAGGAGGCCCGGCACGGACCGGACCTCGCCGCCGAGCGAGAGCTCGCCGATCAGCGCGATGCGGCCGGGCGCTGCCCGGAGCTGCTCCGAGCCGAGCAGGATCCCGACGGCGATCGCCAGATCCAGCGACGCGCCGGCCTTGCGCTGCTCGGCCGGCGCCAGGTTGACGGTGATCCGGCGCGGGGGATGAACGAAGCCGGCATTGCGACCGGCGCCGCGGACGCGTTCGCGCGCCTCCTGGAGGGCGGTGTCGGCGAGGCCCACGATCGTGAAGCCCGGCAGGCCGCCGGCGACGTCGACCTCGACCCGGACGAGGCGGCCGTCGAGACCGATGAGCGTCGCGGAGAGCAGAGTCGCCAGCACGCCCGGACGGTACCGGCCGGCGCTCACCGGGCGATCACCGCCGGCTGAGCGGCGACTCACCTCGCGGGGGCGGCGGGCTCGAACCGGATCCGCTCGGAGCGTCGCGGCACGCCGTTCGCGACCTTCTGCCACCGGCCGTCGAGCAGGACCTCGTAGGAACGGAAGGCGCACGGCACGCCGCTTGCCGTCAGCGGGTCGGGCGAGTCCATCAGCTGAAAGTGGAGGTGCGGAGCCGTCGAGTTGCCCGTATGGCCGACGCGGCCGATGAGGTCCCCGGTGCTCACGGTCTGACCCGCGCGCACCGCTACGGAATTCGGCGCGAGGTGGGCGAAAGCGGCGAAGACCGTCCCCATCCGGATGACGACGTGGTTGCCCATGATGAACGGGAGCCGCGACGGGCGGAACGTGAACGCGTTCTTCAGGGCAAGCGCAAGCTCCCTCGCCGGATGGATCCAGCCGCGCTCCGATACCCCGTCGACCGCGCGGACGACCTCGCCGTCGAACGGGGCGAAGATGGGCTGTCCCCACGCGTAACACTCGCGCGTCCGGCCCCCGATCGTCGCGCCGCGGAGCGTCCCCGCCGGGTGGTAGTGGATGCCGGGGCGATCGTCCACCATGAGCAGGTCGTAGGCGAACCGCTGGCCGAGCATGTCGACGCCGTGGCTGGGGATCCGGTCGCCCGGCGACGTTACGGCCACCCACCGCTCACCGCGGAGGGGGAATTCGACGACGATCGCGCCGACCAGCTCGTCGGCCCGCCGTTCGGCGGACTCATGAGCGGTTACAGGAGCCCCCGGAGCTCCCGGATCGCCTGCCTCGTTCAGCGGCCGACCGGTACCGCCGCGGCTTCCGCGACCGGCTGCTTGTCGATGACCCGGGCGAAGTCGAGGAGCGAGCGACCCAGCAGCGAGTCGGCCTTCGTGAACATGAAGGGCGCGCCCGAGTTCAGGGCGCTGATGGCGCCGCGATACTCGTTGACGACCTGGTGCTCGATCGTCCGCTTGAGGGCGCCCTCGGCGTTCTTCACGTTGATCCCGGTGAACGCGTTCGAGCGGTTGAGGACGAGCTGGAGCTTGCTCGACTCGTATCCGAGGTGGACGATCGTCTCGAGAACGAGGCGGACGTTCTTGAGGCACGACAGGTCGGCGGTCATCACGACGAACATCGTGTCGGCCGCCTCGAGGATGCCGAGGTTCACGTCGTCGAGGCGCTTGTCGATGTCGATGAGGATGTAGTCGTAGAGATCGCGGAGGTTGTCGAGGATCGCCGGGATGTGCTCGGGCGTGACGAGCTCGGCGGTCTCCGGCGAGGGCGGTGCGAGCAGCAGGTCGATGCCCGAATCGTGCTTGACGAGCACCTGCCGGATCAGGTCCTGGTCCATCGTCGGCGCGGTCACGATGTCGACGATCGACTTGCGATCGAGCCCGAGGTCCAGGAAGACCCGGTGGTCGCCGAACTGGAGGTTGCCGTCGATGAGGCAGACCTTCCGGCCGAGCTCCCGATGCAGCGCGATCGCGGCATTGATCGCGATCGTCGTCGTGCCCACGCCGCCCTTCGCCCCGTAGAGCGCCAGCACGCGCCCCAGCGGCGGCCGGCCGACCAGCGCGTCACGCGGAGCGAAGCGAGCCAGCAGGCTCTTGATCCGGGCGATGAGCTCGGCCGGATGGAACGGCTTGATCAGGTAGTCGTCGGCGCCCGCCCGCAGTCCGCGAACCTTCTGCTCGATCTCGCGCTCGGCGGTCAGCATGATGATCGGGACGTGGGTCGTCGTGCCCTCCTCCGTCCGGATCTTCGTCGCGACCTGGTAGCCGTCGAGCTTGGGCAGCATGACGTCGAGGAGGATCAGGTCCGGCGATTCGGTGCCCCACAGCCGGAAGCCTTCGGCGCCGTCGGAGGCGACGAGGACCTCGTAGCCCTCCTGTTTGAGCGTGTACTGCAGGAGGCGCTGGACGTTCGGGTCGTCGTCGACCACGAGGATCTTGGCCGCCATCAATCTCCTTCCTGTCCCCCGCCAGCGGGAGCATCGTCGGGCACCGGCGGGGGGATGATAGGCTGGCTCGAGCGGGCCTCGGCGAAGGCCCGCCGCAGGAACGCGGTCACCCGCGCCTCGTAGTCGACCGGATTCGTCGCATGGCCGGCGCTGTGATCCGCGTTCGGGACGACCCAGTGCTCGACGTTCGGGCCGGCGGCCGACACGAGGCGCCGGCCGTCGCGGAGCGGCACCGTCCGGTCCGTGGCGCCGTGGATCAGCAGGAGCGGCACACCCTCGACGAGACCGATGATGCGGATCGGCTCCATCGCCCGGATGTCGCCGCCGACCCGTCGGGACGCCGCCTCGAAGATGCGGGCGGCGACGAACCTCCGGCCGGGCGTCCGCAGCCGGTTGGCGACCGCGACCGTCAGCTCCGGGGCGACCGAATCGGCGACGGCCGCGACGATCCGGGGCCGCGGCGGGGCGATGTCGTGGGCCGGTGCCGTGGGGTCGACGTCGGCGCCGGTCGGCGAGCCGTCGCCGAGGACGACGATCGCGGCAAGGGCGGTCACGCCGCCCATCGAGGTGCCGATCAGCGCGACCCGAGCGACCCCCCGCTCCGCCAGCCAGCTCAGCGCGCCGGCGACGTCCTCGACCTCGTTCATCCCGAACGTGGTCGGCGCGTCGTCGGATCCGCCGTGGCCCCGGAAGTCGAGCCCGAGCACGCCGGCCGTCCGGCGCAGGAACGGGCCGTACTCGACGACGTCGGGAGCGACCGACCCGGACCAGCCGTGGAGCAGGAGGATCGCCTCGTGCGGATCGACCGACCAGCCCGCATCGCCGGATTCGGCCGGCAGCCAGCGGCCGGTCAGGCGCAGGCCGTCCCGCGAGCGGAGGCGCACGACCTCGCCGCCGAGCGCGTCGAGGGCCGGGCCGAGATCCGCTTCGCCGGGCGCCGTCCGGGGAGCGTCGAGGAGCCGCTCCGCGGCGCGCCCGGCGAGCAGGCGCGAGAGCACGGCCGGCAGGGCGACCACGCCGGTGAGGGCAGCGACGCGCCGGATCACCGCTCCTGCGGCGGCTGCTTGCCCTCCGGTCCGGCCATGCCGCGCTCGACGAAGCCGGTGAACGGTTCGACGAGCCGGGTGAACTCGGTCGGGATGACGAACTTCGTGGCCGGGCTCGCGCCGAGCGACTTGAGCGCCTCGAGGTACTGGAGGGCCATCGTCTTCTGATCGACGCCCGAGGCCGCCTGGAAGATCCGGGTCAGCGCCTCGCTGAAGCCCTCCGCCCGGAGGATCGCCGCCTGGCGATCGCCCTCGGCCTTGAGGATCTCGGACTGCTTCTGGCCCTCGGCGACGTTGATCGCCGACTGGCGGGTGCCCTCCGATTCGGTGATGACGGCGCGTCGCGTCCGCTCGGCGGAAAGCTGCCGGTTCATCGCATCCTGGACGTCCCGCGGCGGCGTGATCTCACGGATCTCGACCGTCGTCACCTTGCCGCCCCAGCGCTCGGTCACCTCGTCGAGCTTGACCCGGAGGACCTCGTTGATCTGCTCGCGCCGGGAGAGCACCTCGTCGAGCAGGATGTCGCCGATGACCGCCCGCAGCGTCGTCGTCGCGACGCCCTGGAGCGCGCCGGGGAAGTTCGCGACGTTCACGACGCTCTTGAGCGGGTCGCTGATCCGCCAGTAGATCAGAAAGTCGACGTTGATCGGCGCGTTGTCCTTCGTGATCGTCGTCTGACTCGGGACCTCGATGAACTGCTCACGGACGTCGACCTTCACCGGTCGGTCGATGATCGGGATCAGGAACCGCAGTCCCGGGTCGCGGACCATCGACTCGTTCGTCCGGCCGAGCCGGAACACGACCATCTTCTCGTACTGCTGGACGATCCGGATCGACAGGTAGACGATCACGATCAGGACGACGAGCAGGAATGCGGCGGCGACCGCTGCGGTGGGGACTTCCATGGATCCTCCGAACTGGGCTCAGCCCTGTGACGGCTGGGGATCGGGTTCGACGAGCACCGTCAGCCCGTCCACCGCGACGACCTTGACCTGGGTGCCGCGGGCGATCGGGCGGTCGTCCACCGATCGGGCGGTCCATTCCTCGCCGGCGATGTGCACCGAGCCGAGCGGTTCGAGGGGGCTCTTCACGACGCCCTGCATGCCGCGTCCGACGTCGATCCCGGCGAGGCCCGGCATCGCCATCTTCCGGGTGCGCAGGGCGGCGACCGTGACGAGGACCATGATGATCCCGAACGTGGCGGTCATGAAGGCGATGAGTGGCGCCGCGACGCCGACGATCGGGCCGAACGGGTCGCCGGGCACGGTGTAGAGGGCCGACAGGCCGAGCGCGAAGCAGACGAGCGCGCCCACCGTCAACAAGCCGTGGCTCACGACGTTCCATTCGAGAACGAAGAGCAGCATCGCCAGGCCAATGAGGAGCAGCCCCGCGACGTTGAGCGGCAGGCTGTCGGAGCCGATGAAGGCGAGGATGATCGCGATGGCCCCGAGGATCCCGGTCACGAAGTTGGGGCTCATCAGCTCGTAGATCAAGCCGAGCGAGCCGACGCTGAAGAGGAGCGCCGCGATGTTCGGGTCCGAGAGCAGGTGGAGGAACGCCTGGAACGGGTTCATGTCGAGCTGGTCGGTCGGCTTGCCGGCGACGTCGAGCGTGACCGGCGTGCCGTCGATCGTCACCTCCCGACCGTCGGCGAAGGCGAGGACCTCGTCGAGCGACGCGGCGATCCCGTCGACCGCCCCGATCTCGACCGCTTCGCTGGCGGCCGACGAGACGGCCTCCTCCACGGTCGACACGGCCCACTCCACGTTCCGGCCGCGCTCCTCCGCGATCGAGCGAGCCTTCGCGACCGTGTCGTTGAAGACCTTGTCGCGGAGGGTCTCGGGGATGTCGCCGCCGCCGGCCAGGACCGGCGAGGCGGCGCCGATGTTCGTTCCCGGGGCCATGACGGCAACGTGCGACGCGAGCGTGATGAACGTTCCGGCGCTCGCCGCCCGGCCGCCCGCCGGAGCGACCCAGACGATCGTCGGCACGTCGGCCTCGAGGAGCGTCCCGACGATCGAATAGGTCGCCTCGAGCCCGCCGCCCGGCGTGTTGAGGCGGATCACGACGGCCGAAGCGCCGTCGTCGGTGGCCCGCCGGACGCCCTCGGAGATGTAGCCCGCCATCACGTTGTCGACCACGCCGGTCGCGGTGAGGACGACGACCGGCCCGTTGCCCACGCCGCGGATCGCCCCGATCGACAGCCCGAACAGCCCCAACAGGAGGGGCAGGCCGTAGAGCACCCTGGCGACGCGGCGGTTCATTGGTTCCCTTCGGCGTCATCCTACGACGGGTAGCCCCGGCTCGCCTCCCGTTCGATCGACTCGAACACGAGCCGGCTCCACGTCTCGAGGTCCTCGCGCACGGCGGCGACCTCGACACCGGTCGCGAAGCGACCCGTCAGCTTGTCGATCTCGCGGATCGCCACGTCCCGTCCGGCCGCGTCGGCGACGTAGACGGCCCCGAGATGGACGCGGCCGACCTCGGTCGTGTCGTCGTTGAGCAGCCCGATGAGCCGGAACTCGGGGACGAAGTCGGCGACGAGCTCCTCGGCCCACTCCCGGCGCAACCCGCCGAGCAGGTCGCCGTCGCCCGGATTGAGGTGGCCCCCGACGCCGATCGACCAGCGGTCGTGGAGCCGGACGTCGCCGCCAGCCCGCGTCCGGCGCATGAGGAACCAGCGCGGCCCGTCGCGCAGCACGAGGTACGGGATCACCTGCTTGAAGGATGGGTCGTCCTCCATCGCCGCCCGCGGCTCGAAGCGGCCGTGCCGTTCGACGGATTCGAGGAAGCGCTCGATCCCGTCGCGGCGGACGCCGAGCCAGCCCGAGCCCTCGACGACCGAATCCCGGGGCACGACGAGGACGAGCTCGCCGTCGGTCATCCCGCCTCCTCGAGGCGGCGCCTGGCGGCGGCGAGGCGG
>DASTVH010000026.1:0-16787 GCA_035759195.1 Candidatus Limnocylindrales bacterium | reverse complement strand
CGGGCCGATCGCGGCGAGGCGGACGACCGCCGCGAGGCCGGCTCGGGTCCGGGCGACCGGACCGCGTCGGCCCGCCGACCCGGGCCCGCCCGGGGCCGAGGGCGCCGGCCCGTCGGCGCCACGATCCGCGTTCATGCTTCCGCGGCGGCCTCCCCGCCTGAGCGCCCGAACGGGCCCCCGCACCAGCCGGGGCAACCCGTCCACCGCCGAAACCGGGACGCGGACGATCCGGTAGCCGTCCGGGTGCGACTCCTCGGCGGGAAGGCCCGGCTCGAGGCGAGCGACGACGGTGACCCCGTGGCCCCGCCCGGCGAGGGACCGGGCGATCCGCCACGTTCGCGAATCGAAGGCGCCGCTCGACGGAAGGACGATCGTGCAGCGCTGGGTGACCGGCGCCTCGGCGGTCACGATCGTCCGGGCTGGGGGGCGCCCGTGCCCCGATGGAGCCGGCCGTAGAGCTCGACGAGCCGGGCCGACTCGGTTTCCCAGTTCCAGCGCTCGATGGCGGCCCGCCGGCAGCGGGCGCCGAGCTCCGCGCGCTCCTCGGCCGGCCGCTCGAGGATGCGCCGGATCGCGGCCGCGATCGAGGCCGGCTCGGCCGGATCGCACAGCTCGCCGAGCGGGCGATCCGGGTCCTCGGCGACGATCCCGCGCATGCCCGGGAAGTCGCTGGCAACGACCGGCACACCGGCCGCGAAGGCCTCGAACATCTTGTTCGGCGTCGAGAGGTAGTAGCTCTGGCTATGGGCCTGGATCGGCATCGCCGCGACGTCGACCGACGAGACCCAGCGGACGACCTCGAGGGGCGGAACGGCGTCGAGGACGTGGATCCGACCACCGAACCGCTCCTCCGCCGCGAGGGCCTCCGCCTCGGCCCGCGACGGCCCGAAGCCGAGGAAGACGAGGTGGGCCCGCTCGAGGCCCGGCTCGGCCATCGCCTCGGCCAGCTGGGCGATCCCGCGGCCCGGCCGCAGGCCGCCGTGGTAGAGCACGACCGGTGCGTCGCCGGGGATCTTGGCGGCCTCGCGGACGAGGTTCGTCCGGACGAGCTCGCCGGTCGGCCGCGGCGGGCAGTTGTGGACGACCACGACGTCGTCGCGGCCGAGGCGAGGCCCGAGCTCGGCCGCGTAGCCGGTGCTCACGGTCACGATCGCGTCGGCCTCGGCCGCCCAGGCCCGCTCGCGCCGCGCGAGCCAGGCGACCGCCCACGACGGCCGCCCGACGACCGCCCCGGACGTGACGAAGAGCTCGTGGCTGTCGTAGACGACGCGGGCACTCGCGTCGTGCAGCCGCCGGCCGAAGATCGCGGCCGGCAGGCCGGTGAGGTCGTGGCCGTGGTAGACGTCGGCCGGACCCGCCTCGCGAGCGGCCGCGCGGGCCCAGCCAAGATTGCCGAACCGCCACATCGCGAGCCAGTCGAGGCCGTCCATCCGGGAGCCGGGCGGCGCGACGCCGGGATTCCGGATCCGCGACCAGAGGCGGGACGGTGCCCGGAACCAGCGCCACCAGCGGTTCCAGCGGGGCAGCGGGACGCGGACGATCGAGAAGCCGTCGCGCTCCTCGCGTTCGACGGCGCGCGGCGCGCCGGGCCGGGGGATCCCGAAGATCGTCACGTCGTGGCCCGCGTCGCGGAGCGTGGCTGCCTCCTTGAGGACGCGGGCATCGACGAGGACGTCGTTGCGGACGAACATCGCGACCCTCACCTGCCGCCTCCCTCGAGGGCGGCGACGATCGCCTCGGCGGCGCCGGCCGGTCGCAGGTCGAGCGCCGCCGCCCGCGCCGCGGCCCGCTCGGCGGCCGCGGCCGGATCGGTCGGCACGAGGCGGGCGAGCTCGGCGGCGGCCCGCGCCCGGTCGGTTCCGATCACGACCATCGAGCCGCCGGATCCGGCGACCGCCTCGAGCCACTCGGTGCTGCCGCGCAGGACGAGGCACGGCACGCCGAGCCACGATGCCTCGCGCTGGACGCCGCCGGAGTCGGTGACGACCGCCGCCGCGTGGAGCTGGAGGGCGATCGTCGTCCGGTAGCCCTGCGGATCGACGACCCGGACATCCCCGCTCGGCCGGACGCCGGCTGCGTCGAGCGCGGCGAGCGTGCCCGGATGGAGGGCGAGGACGACGGGCCGGTCCGGCCGGGCGGCGTCGTCGAGGATCGCCACCCAGGCGCGGATCGCGTCGGGCGCCCGGTTCTCGGCCCGGTGGATGGTCGCGAAGATGTAGCCGCCGGGCGCCAGCCGGACGCCGAGGCCGCGTGAGATCGGAGCGAGGGCCGTCCGACCGTCGCGGACCTCGGAGGCGACCCGTGCGGCCAGATCCTGCATGACGTCGCCGACGAGGACGACGCCCTCGGCGATCCCCTCCGCGGCGAGGTTGGCGACCGCGGTCGGGGTCGGTGCAAAGAGCCAGCGTGCGACGTGGTCGGCGAGGATCCGGTTCGTCTCCTCGGGCATCCGCCGGTCGAAGCTCCGCAGCCCGGCCTCGACGTGGGCGACGGGGATCCCGAGCGTCGTCGCCGCGAGCGCGCCGGCGAGCGTCGAGTTCGTGTCGCCGTAGACGAGCACGGCGTCCGGCCGCTCGCGCTCGAGCAGCCCGCCGAGCGCCGCGATCATCCGTCCGACCTGCTCCGCCGCGCTTCCGCCGCCGATCCCCAGGGCGTGATCGGGCCGGGGCAGACCGAGCTCGGCGAAGAACGCGCCGGCGAGCGCCTCGTCCCAGTGCTGGCCCGTGTCGACGAAGACCTCGTGGTGCCGGGCGCGCAGCGCGGGAAAGAGCGCGGCGGCCTTGATGAGCTGGGGACGCGTCCCGACAACGCTGACGATTCGCACGATCTCAGCCTAGAGGGTCGGCGCCGGCTCGCTCGCGCCGAACGACCGACGAATTCAGCCCGCCGCCGATCCGGAGACGGCCCGCTGCCGGGCCGGCAGGCCGATGCCGCGGTAGGCGACCGAATCCGGCAGGGCGAGCTCGCGCAGGCTGTCGCGGCCGTCGAAGAGGACGGCGAGATCGGGGAACCAGGCCGGATCGAGCGAGGCGAACCGCGGGTCGGCGGTCTGGGTGATGATCGCCCGGAATGGGCCCCGCGTGCCCCACTCCCAGGGCGTCGCGCAGCAGCGCAGCGTCTCGTCGGCCGAGAGCAGCGGGTCGTACGCGGAGACGACCGCGCCCTGGTGGGTCAGGCGGTCGATGAGCGGCAGCGCCCGCGAGTAGGCCAGCTCCTTGACGCCGTGGCGGTAGGTCAGGCCGAGGACGAGGATCGGCACGCCGTCGAGCCCGCCGAGCTCCTGCTGGAGCGCCTTGATCGCGATCCCGACCTGGCCGTCGTTCGTCCGGCGGGCCAGGGCCACGAGCTCGAGCTCCGGCGCACGCGAGAGCAGGAAGTGGGGATAGACCGGGATGCAGTGGCCGCCGACGCCCAGCCCGGGCTGGTGGATGTGCGAGTAGGGCTGGCTGTTCGCGGCCGCGATCGCCTCGTGGACGTCGACCCCGACCCGTTCGGCGTAGCGGGCGAACTCGTTGGCGAGGGCGATGTTCACGTCGCGGTACGTCGTGTCGGCGAGCTTGCTGAACTCGGCCGCCTCGGCGCTCGACATCGCCACGATCTCCGCGTCGAGGACCGCATCGTAGAAGGCGGCCGCGCGGGCGGTCGAGGTCGGTCCCACGCCGCCGACGAGCTTGGGGTACGTCGCGAGGTTGCGGAGCGCCGCGCCGCTGTAGAGGCGCTCCGGCGAGAACGCCACGTAGAAGTCCTCCTCGGCCCGCAGCCCGGAGGCCGCTTCGAGGCGGGGCGTGAACCGCTCGCGGGTGTCGCCGACCGGCAGGGTCGTCTCGAAGATCACGACCGAACCCGCGTGAACGCCCGGCCCGATCGACGCGACCGCCGCGTCCATCGAACGGTAGTCGGGCTGTTGCTCGTCGTCGAGCATGACCGGCACGATGAGGACGACGACGTCCGATTCGCGGGCTGCGGCGGCGCCGTCGGTCGTGGCCCGCAGCCGGCCGGCGGCATGCGCGGTCCGGACCATCTCGGCGAGGCCGGGCTCCTCCTCGACGTGCGAGCGGCCCTCGTTGATCGCATCCACGACCGATTGCTGGACGTCCACTGCGACGACCCGCCAGCCGTGGCCGGCGAACTGCGCCGCGAGAGGCAGGCCCATCTTGCCGGCGCCGACGACCGCGACCCGTCCGGACGTCCCGGGCCGGCCGACCCACGGGTTCGCCTCGACCGCCGGCTCGTGGCCGCAGGCTCGAACCGGCATCTCGATCGATCCGCCGAGCAGGCTCTGGACCGACGATGGGCGCGACACGATCGTCATGCGACGGCAAACCTCGTGGAGAGCTCGGACAGGTCGACGGCCGCGCCGGTCGAGGCCGACGCGAGGAGCGAGGTCGCGACGGCGACGGCCCACAGGCCGTCCTCGGCATCGACGATCGGCCGGCCGCCGTCGCGGACGACCGCGAGGAACGCGTCGAGCTCGGCGGCCAGGGGCTCCGCGGCCGGGACCGACAGGTCGACGACCTCGCCCTCGAACGTCGGGGCGTAGCCGCCGATCAGGCGCGGGTTCGTCGTGTCGGTTGCCCGCGTGAACGTCAGGCGCTGGGTCAGGTAGTCGAGCTCGAACATGCCCTCCTCGCCGACGACGAGGAGCTGGCGCCGCTTCGCCGGCGTGAGCCAGTTGACGTCGAGCATGCCGGTCGCCCCGGATGGGAAGTGGAGCAGGCCGAAGAGCAGGTCCTCGTGGTCGGCATGGATGCGCTGGGCGGTCTCGGCGTAGACGCGCGAGGGCCGCTCGCCGGCGATCCACGAGAGGATGTCGACGTCGTGGGTCGCAAGGTCGACGGTCACGCCCACGTCGCGGATCCGGGCCGGGAACGGGCCGGCCCGTCTCGACGCGATCGAGTAGACGGCCGACAGCCAGCCCTCGCCGATGAGCCGGCCGAGCTCGAGGACCGCCGGGTTGAAGCGTTCGACGTGGCCGACCTGGACGGGGACGCCGAGGCGGCGCGCCGCGGCGACGATCTGCATCCCCTCCTCGACCGTGGCCGCGAGCGGCTTCTCGACGAGGACGGCGACGTTGCGTTCGATGGCCGCAAGCGCGAGGGGAACGTGGGCGGTCGTCGGCGCCGCGATCACGACGGCGTCGAGCTCCGCCTCGCCGATCATCGCGAGCGGCTCGGCGAAGCCCTGGGCGCCGGATTGGGCGGTGGCCGCCGCCAGCGTCTCGGAGACCGGGTCGGCGACCGCGGCGAGCCGGATGTCGGGCCGGCCGGCGAGGATCCGGAGGTGGTTGCGGCCCATCGCCCCCAACCCGGCGAGCCCGACCCGGAGGGACGATCCACCGGCCGGCTGCCAGGTCGCGGACGAGCTCATCGGGCGATTGCCGCCGGGTTCCGATCGGCCGCCTCGGCGGCGAGTGTTGGATCGGGGTGTCGCCCGACCGCCGCGCGAAGCGCCTCGACGACCGTCCGCTGCTCGGCCTCGGTCAGCGTCGGGAACATCGGCAGGGCCAGCGTCCGGGCGGCCGCGGCGTCGGTCACCGGCAGCTCGGCGTGAAGGCCGCGCTCCATGATGTACGCCTGGCGGTGGACCGGGATCGGGTAGTAGATGTCGGCGCCGATGCCCGCCTCGCGCAGCTCGGCGACGATCGCGTCGCGGGCCTCACCGACCTCGACCGTGTACTGGTGGAAGACGTGGACGCGGCCGTCCGGCGTGGCCGGCACGCGGACCGGCAGGTCGGCGAATGCCTCGTCGTAGCGTCGGGCGATCGCCTGGCGGCGTGCCGTGTTGCCTTCGAGCTTGTCGAGCTGGACCAGCCCGATCGCGGCCTGGAGGTCGGTCATCCGGAAGTTGTAGCCGAGCATCTCGAACTGGTAGCGGGCGCGCATGCCCTGGTTGCGGTAGAGCCGCAGCCAGTCGGCGAGGCGGTCGTCGTTCGTCGTGACGAAGCCGCCTTCGGCCGTCGTCATGTTCTTCGTGGCGTAGAGGCTGAACGCGCCGTGCCCGAAGCTCCCGGCCGGCCGGCCGCGGAACGTCGCCCCGTGGGCCTGACAGGCGTCCTCGACGACGATCAGCCCGTGGCGGTCGGCGATCGCGAGGATCATGTCCATGTCGGCGACGAGCCCGAAGAGGTGGACCGGGCAGATCGCCCGGGTGCGGGGCGTGATCGCCGCCTCGATCTTCTTCGCGTCGATGAGGTACGTGTCGGGCTCGATGTCGATGAAGACCGGCGTCGCACCGGTATACAGGATCGCGTTCGCCGTGGCGGCGAACGTATGGGAGACGGTGATGACCTCGTCGCCCGGCTCGAGGTCGATCCCGGCGAAGATCGCCATGAGCGCCTGCGTCCCGTTGCCCATCGCGATCGCGTGGCGGACCCCGACGTAGTTCGCCCAGCCCTCCTCGAGCGCGGCGACCCGACGGCCCTGGGCCAGCATCCCGCTCTCGAGCACCTCGGTGACGGCGGCGACTTCCTCGGGGCCGAGGTCGGGGCGGGCGATCGGGATCATGCAGGGGCTCCTTGACGCGGACCGGACCGCTCCTCAAGCGACTCGGCGTCCGGGACGTAGGCGTAGATGCGACCGCAGTCGCGGCAGACCAGCTCCGTGTGGGCGGAGTAGCGGTCGGGCTCGGCCGGCACGGGGTCGCCGTTCGCGTCGACGAGGCGTGAGCCGCAGGCGCAGACCCAGCCGATCCGCCGGGCGGGGCTGCCGGCGACCAGAGCATGGTTCGGGACCGTCCGGGTGACGACGGCGCCGGCCCCGACCATCGCGAAGCGGCCGACCTCGACGCCGGCGACGACGACCGCGCCGGCCCCGATCGAGCACCCGTGGCGCAGCACGATCGGCGAGACCTCCCAGTCGTCGGCCCGGGCCAGGTCGCCGGTGGAGGTGATCGCCCGCGGGTAGCGGTCGTTCGTGAGGATCGCACCCGGCCCGATGAAGACGCCGTCCTCGACGGTGACGCCGTGGTAGACGAGGGCGAGGTTCTGGACCTTGACCCGGTCGCCGAGGGCGACGCCCTCGTCGATGAAGACGTCGCGGCCGATGACGCACTCCCGGCCGATCGTCGCCCCCGTCCGGACCTGGGCCCGGTGCCAGATGCTGGTCCCGGCGCCGACGTTCACATCGGGCTCGAGGTCCGCCGTGGCATGGACGCGCGCGGAGGGGTCGATCACGGGTCGGCGGGCTCCTATCAGGCGGGACCGATTCGGGCGGCGGCGAGGTCGCGCAAGCGGGCGCGGGCCGGGCGTCGAGTATAGCCGAGGGTCATCGGCGGACTGTCGGCCGCGAGTCCGAGGCGTTCCGCGGCGACCGGGCTCGGTCGCGGGCGGCCGGCCCCGTCTAGCGCCGGCGCCGGAGCAGGCCCACGATCAGCCCGAACGCGGCCCCGAACGCCAGGGCGCCGCGCCAGTCGAGGACCGCGCGGACGTCACCCTCGACGCGTCGGGCCAGCAGGAACACGACACCGGTCGTCCGTTCGGCCGTCACGTGATTGGCGACGATCGTCCGGACGCCGGCCTGCTCGATCCGGACGTCCCGGGCGAGGATGGAGCCGGCGGCCCCCTGCGTCAGCCGGACCTCGCTCCCGAACGCGGCCCCGATCGCGCCCATCTCGACCGACACGCGTTCGCCGCGGGCCAGGCCGATGCCGCCCTGGCTCAGGGCGATGTCGGTCGCCCGCGCCCGGCCGATCCCGCCCTGGCTGACGTCGATGTTCACGGCCGACATCGCGTCGGCGCCGGTCCGGTGCAGGACGAGCGTCTCCGGCGACGATCCGCCGACCGGGACGACCTCCGCCCGGTCCTTCGCCGCGCCGGCGACCTCCGCCTCGTCGCCCGACGGCGGCCGGTGGGCGGACTTGCGGCTGGTCCTGGCGGTCGCTGCGACGACCTTCGGGCCGCTTCGGGTCTCCTCGGCCGCTTCCCGGGCGGCCTGCGCCTCGGCCTCCGCGAGCGGATCGGTGTCGCCGTCGCCTGCCGGCGTGTCGGCCGCTGCCGGTGCGTCGGGTCCGTCCTGTGTTTCCGGCGGTGCCTGTGTGTCCGGCCCTGTCGGCGGCACCTCGGGCTGTTCCTGCTCGGTCATCCCTCATCCTCGAACGCGTGCGTCGGTGGTCTGCGGGCAGCCTACCTTCGTTGGCAACGGAGCGTCCGTCTCGGCGCGTCGCCGGAACGGGCGACGGGACGGTTGCCCCGGGCGAGTATCCTGCGCGCGGAACTGTCGCACGTCCGTCACCGTCGAGCGAACGGCCCGTCACGGCCGCCCGCCGACTCTGGAACTTCGAGGGACATGGAACGCCGCGCCACGAATCGTCGTCCGCGACCGATCGTCGTGATCGTCGCCGTCCTCGCGATTCTCGTCGTCCTCGTGGCCGGGGTGGCCGCCGGAGTGCTCGGGGCGCGGCCGGGTCCGGGTCCCAGCCAGGTCGCGGCCGGCAGCCCGTCGGCCTCGCCGGAATCGCCATCGGCCAGCCCGACGCCGCGCCCGACACCGCGGCCCACGCCGACGCCCGAACCGACGCCGACGCCGACCCCGACGCCGGTCCCCACGCCGGTCCCGGTTCCGGCGCCGCTGACCGGCGTCCTCGTCTCCCCCGAGCGGGCCGCCCAGCACCCGATCGCGGTGATGGTCGACGATCTCGGCCCCGCTCGTCCGCAGTCCGGGTTCAGTGCCGCGTCGGTCGTCTGGCACGCACCGGCCGAAGGCGGGATTCCTCGCTACATGCTCGTCTTCCAGGAGAACGTGCCCGGGCTCGTCGGGCCCGTTCGCAGCGCCCGCTTCTACTACATCGCCTGGGCCGCCGAGTGGCGCGCGGTCTATGCCCACGCCGGCGGCTCACCCCAGGCGCTCCGGACGCTCCGAGAGAAGGGCGGCGGCCAGCTCGTCTACAACGCCGACGAGTTCCGCTGGGCCAAGTCGTTCTGGCGGGTGAAGGACCGCCACCCGCCGCACAACCTCTACACCGACGGCGAGCACCTTCGGAAGCTCGCCGCAAGCATCAAGGCCGCCGACGGTCCGCTCACCCCGGCCTGGACGTTCGCGCCCGATGTCGCACCGCAGTACCGACCTCGCGGCGGCAGCATCGTCGTCGCCTATTCCGCCAACCAGATCGCCTACAGGTACGAGTGGCAGACGAACACGTACCTGCGCTCGGTGACCGGCGAGAGGAAGCAGATCGACGCCTCGACGGGCAAGCGGGTGAACCCCAAGAACGTCATCGTCATGCTCATGCGGTTCGGCCCGCTGAACGACGGCTCGAACAAGCACCGCCTCGAGGCCGACGTCGTCGGCTCCGGGACGGCCTGGATCTCGACGAACGGGACGACGACCAAGGGAACGTGGCGCAAGGAGTCGCTGACTGAGCCGACGCACTTCTTCGACGCCGACGGCGAGCCGGTCCGCCTGACCGCCGGGCAGACGTTCATCCAGGTGATGCAGGCCGGGTCGAAGATCACGTTCACGCCCGGCGATCCGCCGCCCCCGCCGGATCCGCTCGGGGAGGGCAACAACCCGCAGTAGAGCGATAGGGAGGGCTTGCATCCGTCTCGACCCGGCTGCGGGCGCCCGGGGATATACGGCGCCCAGGTCACGGGCGCCCGGGATATTCCGTGGAGGCGTAATCCGCCACACGAAACAGCCGAAAGCCCGCTCCTGAGGCCTGGATATGCATGGGGTTGCTAGCCACCGCTGGAAATCGCGCGAGACGGCGTCTTGTGCCGCCTGCTACGCACCGGGTGAATATCGAGCCGCGGGGTGGCGGTACTCGCGGCGCGACGGAGCAGAGACGCCGCAAGGCCCCGCCGCACTCAGCCCGCGATCCCGACCTCCGCATAGATCGACCGCGTCTCGCGGGCCACGTCGGCCCATGTCCGGCGGTCGCTCGAGGCGCGTTCGACGGCCGCCGCGACGAGCTGGGCGTGAACGAGGTCGTCGGCGACCGCGGTCTCGAGCGCCTGGGCGAGGCGGGCCGGATCGCGCGGCTCGACGAGGATGCCGGCCGCCCCGACGATCTCCGGCAGCGCCCCGACCGCGGACGCGACGACCGGCACACCGCAGGCGATCGCCTCGATCGCCGGCAGGCCGGAGGCGTCGGAGAGGGCCGGGAGCAGGGCCGCCCTGGCGCCCCGCACGAGGCCGGCCAGCCGCGCGTCGTCGAGCCGCGGCGCGTAGACGAGGGCCTCGCCGACGCCCTCGCGGCCGGCAGCCCGGGCGAGCGACGCGCGGTCGGCCGGCGAGGCGTCGGCGAAGAGGACGCGTGGCGGCCACGGGTCGCCGTCCGCGAGCCCCTCGGGCCGGCCGGCCTCGGCCATCATCGCGAGGGCACGCAGGAGCGTCGCCAGATCCTGCCGCGCGTCGTAGCGCCCCGAGTACACGACGTACCGATCCGGCAGGCCGAGCCGTTCGCGTTCGGCCCGGGGGTCGGTGGTCATGGCCGACGCGTGGCGATCCCCGGCGCCGGCCGGCGGCAGGATCGTGAACGCCGGCCTCGGCGCGAGGGGCACGACCCGGATCCGGCTGCGGCGGAGATGGAGCAGGCGCCGGGCCGTCGCCGCAACGGTCTCGCTGCCGACGATGACGGCCGACGCGTCGCGCAGGAGCCGGCCGCGCAGTCGTCGGCCGAAGCGGGCCGCGGCGCCGCGCTGGTAGGCATCGGGCAGCTCCCACGGCGCGAGATCGAGGAGCGTCACGACGACCGGCAGGCCGGTCGCGAGCGGCATGGACCCGCCGATCGCGTGGTAGACGGCGCCGGCGGCGCCGCTCCGCTCGGCTCGCCACGCCGCGCCGATCGACGCGCCGGACAGGACGAACGGATCGATCGTGAGCGCGCCGGACCGCAGCAGCCGCGTCGGCGGCAGCAGGCGCCGGCCGACGACGATCAGGCGCCGGTAGCGCTCGGTCGGGTCGTCGCGGTCCGAGCCGAGCAGGAGCGCGAACGATTCACCCGGCAGCGGGTCGTCGTCGAACGCTTCGAGGAGGCCCTCCAGGTAGGCCGCGGTCAGCGGGGCCCGTTCGGGCTCCTGGAGCGCCCGCGCGTCGAGGACGATCCGGACGCCCGGCGGTCGCGGAGCCGGATCCGGGCGAGTCGAGCCGAGGGTGCCGCCGGGAGCGGCGGTCACCGGCCCTCGCCGGGAAGCGCGGCGTCGGTGGCGGCCGGGCTGGCCGTGCGTCCCGCCACTCCGGCGCCGACGGCGGCCGACGCTCCGGCGAGCGACCGGGCCGGCCGTCCGTTACGCCGCCGCCAGGGCAGCCGGCGGAGCAGCTCCTCGGCTCGGAGGGCCACGACGACGACGAGGGCCTCGACGACGATCCGTCGGCTCATCTTCGACTGGCCGACGCGCCGGTCGCGGAACGTGATCGGCACCTCGCGGATCCGGGCGCCGGCGCGCGAGGCCCGGAACGTCATCTCGATCTGGAAGACGTAGCCGCCGGCGTGGACCCCGTCGAACGGGATCGCGGCCAGCGTCGGCGCCCGCCAGGCCTTGAAGCCGCCGGTCAGATCGCTCGGCCCCAGGCGCAGGACCGTCTTCGCGAAGAGGCTGCCGCCGCGGGAGATCGCCCGCCGGCCGAGGCCCCAGTCGACGACGCCGCCGCCGGCCGTGTAGCGCGAACCGATGACCAGGTCGGCTTCGCCCACTGCCACGGGTGCGACGAGCGATGGCAGGGCCGCGGGGTCGTGCGACCAGTCGGCGTCCATCTGGATGACGATCGCGGCCCCGCCGGCGATCGCCACGCCGAACCCGTCGAGGTACGCTCGGCCGAGGCCCTCCTTGGCCGCCCGGTGGCGGACGCGAATGCGCGGATCGGCTGCCGCCATCTCATCGGCGATCGTGCCGGTCCCGTCGGGCGACGCGTCGTCGACGACGAGGAGCGTCGCGCCGGGCAGCGATTCGAGGATCGCCGCACCGATCGGGCGGACGTTGTCGGCCTCGTTGTACGTCGGAAGGACGACCCAGACGCCATCGCCGAGCGGCCGGACGGGCGCAGGATCGGCCGGAGCGGCCGGGGCCGCGGCCGGTATGGCGGCGGCCGAGGCCGCCGCGGGTGTGGCTGATCGTCGAGCGCGGGTCATCGCCGGCCCAGTGTAGACCGCCCGCCGCGGGCGGCGACCTGCCCGATAGTCCCGTCCGGCCCGGTCAGCGGAAGTAACCCGTGATGTCGAAGATCACGTTCGCCGACGCGCCCGACGCGCCCTGGTAGACCCCGGCGACCGAGCCGCCGGTCCCGGCCCGGACGGTGAGGCCGTTCGCCCGGACGTCACCTGCGGGGATGTTGATCGTCGACGTCGCGCCGAGGGACGTCCCGCCCGGGCCGACGATGAGCCAGCCGGCCGCCGCCGGCAGGACGACCGTCGCGCCGCCGGTGAGCGCCACCGCGTCGACCGGGACGGTGCCCCGGCCGGTCGCCTGGAAGGTCCGCACCACGTTCCGCGGGAAGGGCCCGACCAGGCCGTTCGGGACCCGCGTGTCGAGGACCCGGGCGGCGTCGACCGGGTGGAACGTCACGCCGGCGCCGGAGTTCACGAAGTAGCCGGTGACGTCGAACAGGGCGTTCGTCCGCGAGCCCGAGGTGCCCTTCCAGACGAGCGCGAGGCGGCCCGAACCGTCGAGCCGGACCGTCACCGACGCCGCTCGGGTGTCGCCGCCCGGGACGTTGAGATTCGAGAACGACGGGTTCGAGGACACGCTCGGCCCCAGCGCCAGGTAGCCGGCCCGCGTCGGCGCGACCGCGGTCAGGTTGCCCGTGACGGCGACGGCGCCGCTCGGCACCCCGCCCCGGCCGGCCACCTGGAACGAGCGGACGGAGCCGGCGGTGAACGTCCCGCTCAGGCCGTTGCCGGCGCGGGTGTCGAGGACGCGTGCCGGATTGACAGGGACGAACGTCGCCCCGGACGAGCCGGGGACGAAGTAGCCGCTCGCGTCGAAGATGAAGTGCGCGCCCGATCCACCGGCCCCCGTCCAGAGCGCGGCCAGCGAGCCGCCCGTGCCGAGCTTGACGGTGACGCCCGACGCCCGGACGTCGCCCCTCGGGGCGTTGACGACCGACGAACGATTGACGGTCGCGGTCGATGGTCCGAGGCTGAGGTAGCCCGCGCTCGTCTGGCCGACGAGCGTCACGGTCCCGGTGACGGCGACCGCGGTCGACGGGATTCCGGCCCGGCCCGCGACCGTGAACGTCCGGGCGGCTCCACTCGACAGCGAACCCGAGAGGCCCGTCCCGAAGCGGGTGTCGACGAGGCGCGTCGGGGTGATGCCGACGTAGCGCGCACCGGCGGCCGGGGCGACCGCGGAGGGGAGGTCCACGATCGTCGTGTTCGGTGCCCTCGTCGCGGCGATGAACGGCCCGGATGCATCGCCGGCGGCGACCCAGACATCGGTCCGGACGCCGGCGACCGGTGCCCACTCGGCGATCGGCACCGACACCTGGTACCAGGTGTAGCCGTCGTTCCTCACGGGCCCGCCGGTGATCGCCAGGACGGTCCCGGAGGTCGCCGTCGTGACGATCGAAGCGGAGGTGTCGGCGGCGGAGCGGACGTTGAGGCTGGACGTCACGACCCGGGCGAAGTGGCCCGCGGCCAGCGAGACGCTCGCGGTCCAGGTGTTCGCCACGTCCCATGCGCCCACGTTGCCGTGTGCATCGCGAGCCCGGACGCGGAAGGCGACCCCGTGGCCGTCGGCGCCGACGTACGCCGCGCTCGTGGCGGTCGTCCGGATGAGCCAGTCGTGCCACGTTCCGCCGCCGACCGAGACCTGCGTGTCGTAGCTGCTGATGCCGCTTTCGTCGGAGCCGACCCACGAGACGGTGAACGTCTCGGACGCCTGCGTGGGTGAGAGCGTCCGGATGCCGGCCAGCGGCGGCGTCCGATCGTCGAGGAATTTCTCGGCGAGGGCCAGGCGCATCTCGACCCGGTCGACGTCGTAGCCCAGCGCCCAGATCCCGGCTCCACGCAGGCCGCGCCGGTTCACGAGGTCGTAGCGCAGCTTGAGCGAGACATGGTCGTCGTAGTAGATCTGGCGCCAGCTCGTGACGCACCCGTACGTCGTCGTGCAGTTCTCGCGGCGGTACGCGACCCACGGTCCCTGTTCCCGGCTGTCCCAGCGCCGGCCGTACTGCTTGGCGTAGTCGAGGGCGGTGTCGAAGATCACGGTGTTCGAGGCGCCGTACTTCGTGCCGCTCTGGTTCTGGGCGTTGACCTGGTCCGACACCGTCGACCAGGCCCGGCCGTACCACGGCACGCCGAGGATGAGCTTGGACGCGGGCACCCTCGCGGCGTAGGCGCTGACCGTGTCCTGGAGGTCGTAGGCCGGCCCGGAGTAGGGTGAGATCGAGCCGACGTAGTTGCTGCCGGCGGTCCGATAGTCGTAGCCCATGATGAAGATGGCGTCGGCGCCGCCGGGCGCGGTCGCGGCCTCGAGCGGGTAGTTGCCGATGTAGCCGGTCGTGTCGAACGTGAGCTGGTAGCCGGGAGCCCGCTTGTTGAGCTCGGACCGGACCTCGCGGACGAACGTCGCGAACTCGTCGGCGTACCCGGAGGCGATCGGCTCGAAGTCGAGGTTGATCCCGTCGGCGCCCCGGGCGCGGACCGCGTCGGCGGCCTGGCGGGCGAGGTTCCCGCGAGCCGTCGGGCTGCCGAGGAGGGCGCCCTGGACGGCCGCCTGGCCGCTCGACCAGGCGAAGACCGAGATCGTCAGCACGACCCGCGTCCCCTTCGAGTGGGCGGCGTTGATGATCGAGGTCATCCGCGAGCTGGTCCAGCCGCCCCAGCCGGTCGTCGTCGAGCCGTCCGAATTCGTCTTGAGCAGGTTGCCGTTCCTGTCGGCCCCGACGCTGAAGTAGGCGATCGTCGAGAGCAGCTCGTAGTCGAGGAAGGCGCTGTTCACCTCCCAGTACGGGAGGAAGCCGAAGACCTCGCGGCGGAGGCGGGTGCCGTCGGTCGTCGCGGTCGCGCCGTCGAGCGGCAGGCGGGCCGCGGCCGGGTCGGCGTTCGGGCTGGCCGTCGGCTCCGGGGCAGGTGTGCCGTCAGCGGAGGGCGTTGGCGCGAGCGTAGCGTCAGGTTCCGGTCCGGCCGAACCGTCGGGTGCGGCGTCCGGCGAGGCCGTCGGGCCCTGGACCGGAGGTGCGGTCGTCGGGTCGGCGGCAGGTTCCGGCGTCGACGGCCCGCCGCGCATCTCGCGGCCCGTTGCCGTCCCGGCGGGCAGCGCCCGCGGCGGTCCGCCGGCGACCTCCCAGGCGTCGCCGGCTCGCGGGCGGAACCCGACCGTGACCCGGCCGCCCGGCTCGAACTCGATCCGATCGCCGGCGTGGGCCAGGGCATCCTCGTAGTGGATGCCGGGGCGGAGCTCCGTCGCGGCCGGCTCGGCCGCCGGTTCGACGGGGGGCGCGGCGGCCGGCTCGACGGCCGCCGGGCGCGCGGCGCCGGAGAGCGGTTCGGACGCGACGGCGGGGGCGGCGGCCGTCACCTGGGTCACGAGCAGGAACGCGGCGCCGACCGCGCCCCAGCGGCGGCCCCGGCGGCGACCGGCGGCGGGATTCGTGGGCGGGCCGGGCTGACGGGGCGCGGATCGGCCAAAGGTCACGAGAGTTCCTCGAGATCGCGGGGTTCGCGGAGAGACGACCACCCTACCCCGAGGCCGCAAGCGTGCCAACGGTGACGATGGTCCCGGTCGGGGGCAGTACGGTGCGGTCCGGTGGAGTGAGGGCCGCTCCGGTGCGGCACGTTGCCGGCCGCCCGCGCGGTGGGTCAGCGTGAGGTGACGGGACTCAGGCGGGTCAGCGGGATCGTCGAGAGGCGGCGGACCGGGGCGATCGGGTCCGCGGTCGTCGTCGTGGTGGGCGACCCGCTCGTCCGGCCGGTGGACGGTCCGCCCGTCGTGCGGGTGACCTGCGAGCCGGTGACGGCACCTGCGCGATTCGGGATGATCGTGACACCGACCGGCTTCTTGCCGAGGACGGCCGAGGTCATGACGCTGAGGTCCCCGACGATCGAGCGGTAGTAGCCCGACGGGTTCGGCAGGCCCCGATCCGGGTCGAGGACCGCGGTGCCGGTGCTGCGGGTCGGCGTGAAGGCGATGTCGTTGCCGTGGTAGTTCGGGGCTCCGCGCCAGTAGGTCCCGAGCGGCTGGGCCGTCGTGAACAGGGCCCGCAGGTAGTAGCTCGTGTGGCTGTGGCCGTCGGCCACGACCGCCGAGGCGCCGGCCGCCAGGAACGCCGCGCCGTAGTTGTCGACCCGGGCCTTGGCCGTGCTGAGCGGCGGGTTGTCGCTCGACGACTCCGAGTTGCCCGAGGCATAGCAGAGGTGGTGGAGGAAGACGATCGCGTTCGGGGCCAGCTCGAGCGTTCGGATCGACGGCTCGCCGTAGTACTTGAGGTTGTAGTGCGTGCCCGAAGCGCTCGAGTTGAGGCCGAACCCGTTCTTCGTCGTGTAGTTCGGGTCGTACGTGTAGGGGCTCGGCCAGCCGTTGCCGTGACCGAGGTAGATGACGACGCTCGCCCCGGTGGTCGCGGCCTTCACCGCCGACCAGGTCGCGTTCGGGCTGTACACGCGGATGACGTTCGAGGAGTGCCGGATCGCCTCGGCATACAGCTCGTTCGCGTCATCGAGGTACTGCGGCGTGTCGGCACCGACGATGATCACGACCTTGGCCGTGCTCGACTGGGCCGCCGCGGCCGGTGCCCACGCGCCGAGGGCGGCGAGCATGCCGACGATGAGTGCGAGGGTGAACTTGCGCAAGATGAGCTCCCGGGGTCGACCTGGGGGTCGGAAACATGAGTGCCCCGGAAGCGTCGCCCGGCGCG
>DASTVH010000025.1:0-2800 GCA_035759195.1 Candidatus Limnocylindrales bacterium | reverse complement strand
CGCGGCCACGACGATCCGGGCGGTCCCGATCGGCGGGACCGGGAGCATGTCGGGCGTCGGCTCCGGCGGCTCCCGGCCGGGCGAACGCCGCGCCACCGCTCCCGTGAGGGCCACGCCGGCGAGCAGGGTCCCCACCGTTGCCAGCTGGAGGCCGCGGGCCGCGAACGTCTCGGACGCGCTGGCGATGAGGCGCGCTCCGACGAGCAAGCCCAGGAACAGTCCGGCGAGGACGACGATCGCGAGCAGCTCGCCCGCCCCGAGCCACCAGCGGACGAGGGCGACGACGGTGGCGATCCCGAAGCCCACGGCGCCGAGGAGCACGACGCGTCCGATTCCCAGTACGGCCGGCTCGAGGCCGGCGGCCGGGACGAGGACGGGGAGCAGCATGAGGCCGACGGCGAGAACGCCGGCGCAGGCCACGACGACCGCGTCGCCGGCCGTCGCGACGCCGCGCGATGACAGCGGCGCCCGGCGCCGGACGCGATCCCCGAAGAGGGTCCCCGCTGCAGGGACCAGGAGGAGGATCAACAGCCAGCCGGCGTTCGCCGGACTGCTGCGATCGACCAGACCATCGCCCTCGAGGTCGATGAAGCCGCTCACGTAGCCGCCGATCGAGCGCATCGTCACCGCCAGCTCCCAGGCGACCGAGCTCCGCGGCCGGTCGGGGGGCGCCGGCCAATCGATCGCGACCTCGACGTCGACCGTGCACCCCTCGCCGCAGGCCGCCGGATCGACCGACAGACGCGAGACCGCGGCCGGGGCGGGCGCGTCCTCGCCGGCCCGCGCCAGGGCGAAGCGGGCCGGCGGCTCGACGAACGGCCAGCGCGCTCGGGCCTCGACGACGATCTCGAGCGGTCGATCGGGATCCGATCCCGCGTAGGCCGCGCCACCGGGGCGGAGGCGGACCGCGAGGCGGCGGCTCACCGGCGGATCGCCCGGTGCGAGCAGGACCTCGTCGCGAGCGACCTCCGTGATCTGGCTCGGCGGCGCCTGCGAGGTCGCCGCCAGTGCGAACAGCGCGGCGACGGCGAGTCCGAGCGGGAGCGCGGCCTCGGCTGTTCGGGCTCCGGGCGTCCACGGCGCCGGCGCTGCGCGGCCGTTCCTGCCTCCCTCGTCCCGCGGCGTCGGGCAGCCGGCCCCGATCCAGCCCCCGAGCGCGGCGGCCGGCAGGGCGATCAGGTCGCTCGCGTCGAGAACCGTCGGCGCCCGACCCGGTGGCAGCGGTGGCAGGCTCGCGAGGAGGCTCCCGAGGACGGCTCCGGGCCACTGGACGAGGCCCATGACGGTCGCGTACGCCTCGTTCGCAAGGGGGTGGAGCTTGACGGCGGCGAACCATGCGGCGACGGCGAGGGCCGCGGCGACGGCGACGAGATGGCGGCTCCGCGGTGCCAGTCGGCCGCGCCCGGCTGCGCGGACCAGCTCGACGGCGACGGGTGGCACGACCACGAGCGCCGCGACGTCCGATGCCTTGCCGGTGAGGATGCCCGGCCAGAGCGACTTCAGGACGTGGTCGTTGACCACGAGGACGATGAGCGCCCCGATCCAGAGCGGGTGGACGAGCGGCGAACGGGGTTCCGCGGCGACGCTGCCGGACACCGCGCCATCCTACGGCGCGCGTCCAACGGGGCCGGCGTCTCCGCTCGCCCGCCGGCGTCGGCGTCAGGCCGGCGTCGGCAGGCCCTCGCCCCGGATGAGCGCCTCGACCTCGGCGATCGGCCGGGTCGAGCGTTCGCCGGTCGCCCGTTCGGTCACCTCGACCCCGCCGGCCGCCAGCGAACGGGGCGAGACCGTGAGGATCCATGGCATCCCGAGCAGCTCGGCGTCGGTGAACTTGACGCCCGGCGACTCGTCGCGATCGTCGTAGAGGATCTCGCGCCCGGCGTCGATCGAGAGCTGGTGAAGCCGATCGGCGAGCTCGACGACCGCGGGGTCGCGGGCCGCGCCGATCGCCACGAGGTGGGCCGCGTACGGGGCGACCTCCTCGGGCCAGGCGATCCCCTTGTCGTCGTGGTGGGCCTCGACGATGCAGGCGACATTGCGCCCGACGCCGATTCCGTACGAGCCCATGACGATCTGGTGCTCCCGGCCGTCCTCGCCGAGGTACGTCGCGCCGGCCGCGTCGGTGAACCTGGTGCCGAGCTTGAAGATGTTGCCGACCTCGATCCCGTTCCGGAGGATCACCGGCCGGCCGCAGGTCGGACAGGGATCGCCCTCCCGGGCGTTCGTGATGTCGGCGGTCGCGTCGGCGGTGAAGTCGCGCCCGACGTTGACGTTGCGGTAGTGGTACCCCTCGCGGTTCGCACCTGCCACGAGGTTCGGCGAGCGAGCGACGAGGTCGTCGACGACGACGTACGTGTCTCGCCCGCCGATCGGCGAACCGTAGCCCGGCTCCATCCCGGCGGCCCGGATCTCCTCGACGGTCGCCGGTCGCATCCCGGTGGTCGCGCCGGCCGCATTTGCGAGCTTCGTCTCGTTGAACTCGTGGTCGCCGCGGACGATCGCGGTCACGAGCCGGCCGTCGCCCGTCACGAAGAAGCCGGCCTTGGCGGTGCGGGCCTCGGCGATCCCGAGGAACGCCGCGAGCGACGCGATCGTCGTCGTACCCGGCGTCCCCACCTCCTCGAGCGGCAGCGGCTCCTCGGCGACCGCCTCCTCGCGGGGGATCCGGGCGACCTGGCGGTTCGCGGCGTAGCCGCACGACTCGCACAGGACGAGAACGTCCTCGCCGGCGGGGTTGAGGACCATGAACTCGTGGGCCTGGGTCCCGCCCATGATCCCGACGTCGCTCGACACGACGACG
>DASTVH010000024.1:0-2289 GCA_035759195.1 Candidatus Limnocylindrales bacterium | reverse complement strand
CACGGGAGTGGTCCGGCTGGAAGGAGGCCCACGGCAGTTGGACGGCACCGAGCTCGACTTCTGGATCGGCTCTTGGGCGGCTCGCTGGGGTGAGGCGGGTCGCGGAACGAACCGGATCAGCCGGATCCTCGCCGATCGCGTCGTGTTCGAGGAGTTCGAGGGCGCCGGCAAGGAGGACCGGCTCGTTGGGCGGAGCTATTCGGTCTACGACCCCGAGCGCCGCCTGTGGCGCCAGACGTGGGTCGACGATCACGGCTCGTACCTCGACTTCGTCGGCATCGCGGTCGACGGCTGGTTCTCGTTCCATCGTCGGGCGCCGGAGTCCGGGCCGCGGGCCGAACAGCGGATGGTCTTCCGGGACATATCCGCCGAGGCGTTCCGCTGGACCTGGGAGGCGTCCGACGACGGCGGCGCGACCTGGACCGTCACGTGGGAGATCGCCTACCGGCGCGCCTGACCCGCCCGCCGAACCTGACCCGCGTCACAATAGGCCGATGGACGTTGCGACCGACGACCTGACGATCGCCGACAACCCGGCCGAGAGCCGCTTCGAGGCGCGCCTCGGCGAGCGGGTCGTCGGCATCGCCGAGTACGAGCTCGACGAGGGCCGGATCGTGTTCGTCCACACCGAGGTGGATCCCTCGGTCGAGGGCCGCGGAATCGGTGGCCGCCTCGCCCGCGGCGCGCTCGACGACGCGCGGTCTCGCGGCCTTGCGGTCACCGTCGAGTGCCCCTTCATCTCCTCGTTCCTCCGGCGTCACGCCCGCGAGTATCCGGACCTGGTCGGCGACGCCCGATGACCCGGGCCCTGCCCTGGATTCGCGGCGCGGCGGCGATCGTGCTGGTCCTCCACGGTCTGGTCCACGCCCTGGGATTCGTCGCGCTCTGGCGGATGGCGGAGCTCGAGGGCATCGCCTACCGGACGAGCGTCGTCGACGGCCGTCTCGAGATCGGCGACGCCGGGGCCCGGATCCTCGGGCTTGCCTGGCTCGTGCTCGTGCCCGCGTTCCTCGTCGCCGCCTACGGCGTTATGACGGCGCGGCGGTGGGCACTGCCAGTGGTTGGGCTCGTCGCCGCGGCCTCACTCGTCGTCTCGATCCTCGGCCTGCCCGACTCGCGGCCGGGGCTGATGATCGACGTCGCGATCCTCGCCGTCGCCGGGTACCTCGCGCTCATCGTGCCATCAGGGCGAGCACGTTCGGGTTAGGTTCGTCACGGGCCTAGGCGACCGGGCCCGGGTTCCCGCTCCGGGCCGGCCCGCTCCGGGCCCGCGCCGGCCACCCGCGTCGGTCCGATCTCGCACGTCCGGCGAACTCACTCCCCTCCGGCGCCACCGATTTCGGACTCCGAGATCGGCGGATCAGGGGGACGGGTGCCGCGGGGGCTGGCGGCGCCGGCGTTGCCGGCGTTGCCGGCGTTGCCGGCGCTGCCCGGGTTGCCGCGGGCGGCGCCGCGACCGGTGCGCGCAGGATCCCCATCCCCGCCCGCCGCCGCCTCGGCCCGTCCGATTTCGGAGTCCGAGATCGCCTGACGGAATCGGAGGTGATTTCCGCCGCCGTACGAAATCGGACGGCGGTCCGGCTTGGAGCCCGCGGCCGCCTCGACCGCCTCGGCCGCCTCGGCCGGCGCCGGACGGGTCCGCCCCAGCCACGCGACCAGCGGGATCAGCAGCATCGGTACCTCGAGCGCCGAGTAGAGCAACCCGCCGCCGCGGGAGTTCGCCAGCGACGCCAGCCAGTCGGGCCACAGCGACCCGAACGGCAGACAGAGCGCGACGAGGACCGCCAGGGCGACCCACCACGAGCGCCGGTTCGCTCCGAACGCCGCGAACACCCCGAGGCTCGGCTTGATCAGGACGAACACCGACGGCCAGCGGTAGAGCGTCCCCAGGGCGAGCGCAGCGACGCTCCAGATCACCGGATTTCCGGTCCATGTCTTGAGCGGCGTCGTCGGCCAGGCGATGCACAGGGCGATGAGCGGCCAGACCTCCGGCCGCGGCCGAAGCCGGACGATCGCCCACGCCACCGCCCCGAGCGGCAGGCCCCACCACAGCAGCCACGCGGCGACCGCCGGGAGGACCGCAAACGGGACGAACAGCCACAACCCTGCGGGCGGGTAGAGCACGTCGCCGGCCCGGATCTCGTAGATGCCCGCGACCTGGTACGGCTCGAAGTACGGCCCGCCCGCCAACCACCGTGCGGCCACGTCGCGGTAGAGAACGAAGTCGACGCCGAACGGCTGCTCCAGCGCATCCGGGGTCACCGCGACGAACGCGACCGGCAGGGCGAA
>DASTVH010000023.1:0-3557 GCA_035759195.1 Candidatus Limnocylindrales bacterium | reverse complement strand
CGGGCTCGACGCCCCGCCGGGCGCCGACGCCGACGTGCCGGCCGGCGGGATCCCGCTCGACCGCGACCTGTGACGAGCCGCCGGCGGCGGTGAAGGTCGCCCGCACCCGGGCCGAGCTGCGCGAGGCGCTGGCGGCGGCCGGACGACCGCTCGGGCTCGTCCCGACGATGGGCTGGCTCCACGGCGGCCACCGCGCGCTCATGGGTCGGGCCCGAAGTGAGAACGCGTCGGCGATCGCGACGATCTTCGTCAACCCGCGGCAGTTCAACGAGGCCGCCGACTACCAGCGGTATCCCCGCGACGAGGCACGTGACGTGGCGATCTGCGAGGAGGCAGGGCTCGATCTCGTCTTCGCTCCGCCGGTCGAGGAGGTCTACCCGCCCGGCTTCGACACGAAGGTCGTGGTCGGCGCGGTGGCCGCGCCGCTCGAGGGGGCCGCCCGGCCCGGCCATTTCGACGGCGTCGCGACGGTCGTCGCGATCCTCTTCGGCCTCGTGGGCGCGGACCGCGCGTACTTCGGCCAGAAGGATGCCCAGCAGGTCATGGTGATCCGCCGGATGGCCCTCGACCTTGCGATCCCGACCGAGGTGATCGCCTGTCCGACCGTCCGCGAGGCGGACGGCCTGGCGCTCTCGTCGCGGAACGTCCACCTCTCGCCCGACGAGCGCGCCGCGGCCCCGGTCCTGTGGCGGGCGCTGACCGCGGCCCGGGCGAGCTGGGAGGCGGGCGAGCGATCGGGCGAGGCGCTCCGCGAGACGATGCGACGGGTCCTGCACGAGGAGCCGCTCGCCCGGCCCGACTACGTCTCGGTCGCCGACGGGCGGACGCTCGCCGAACTCGACCGGGTCGACGGCCCGGCCCTGCTGTCGCTCGCGGTCCGCTTCGGCGAGACCCGCCTGATCGACAACGAGCCGCTGGAGCCGGCGGGCGATTCAGGGTAATCACCGCTCGCGCGGCGGCGGCCGAGAGCCCACGGTCGGCGTCATGGACGACGACTTCCGGGAACGATTGCCGTGGCCTCTGATCGCGCTCCTCCTCGCCGGCGCGGGAGTGCTCGCCGTCGCGGTCCTGCTCATGCTGGGCGGCCAGGGGAGCACGGTCCTCTCGAACGTCGGCAGTGCCGTCGGTGGCGGACCCGCGAGCGGCGACGGCGCGACCGGCGAGGCTCCTCCCGAAGCTCCGGCCGCGACCAATTCCGACGGCCACATCGTCGACGCGGCGGCCGCCCCGCCGGAGCTGCTGATCATCCGCACCGGCAGCCTCGAGCTCGAGGTGACCGACCTCCCGGCCGCGGTCGCCGCGGCCCGCCGGCACGTGGCCGCGGCCGGTGGCTACGTCAGCGCGTCCGACGAGAGCGCCGCCGGCGAGGCAGCGCGGGCGAGCATCGTCTATCGGATTCCGGCCGACCGCTGGGACGCTGCCGTTGCGGCGATCCGTGGCGTGGCCGACGAGGTCCGCCACGCCGCCGTGCAGACCGAAGCGGTCACCGCCCAGGTGGTCGACCTTGGCGCGCGGATCGCGAACCTGCGGGCGAGCGAAGCCGCGCTCCAATCGATCATGCTCCAGGCGACGACGATCCCGAGCGTCCTCGACGTCCAGGAGGAGCTCACCGCCGTCCGCGGCGAGATCGAGCGGCTCGTCGCCCAGAAGGAGTCGCTCGAGGAGCGGGCCGCGTACGGCACGTTGACCGTCGAGTTCCACCTGCCGGCGACGCCGGTCGTCGAGGAGGTCCAGCGCGGCTGGGATCCGGCGGCCGACGTCGATCGGGCGAGCGGCTCGCTCATCGGGCTGGGCCAGTTCCTCGCCTCGATCGGGATCTGGGTCGGGATCGTGGGCCTGCCGATCGTCCTCGCCGGGCTCCTCGGCGCGGCGATCGCCTGGCGCCTGTTCCGCCTCGTCCGGCCGGCCGGTTCGGGCGTCACGGGAGAATCCGGGGCGGGGCCGGCCTGAACGGAACGCGACTCAGGCCACGAGCGGCGCCTCGCGGGCGACGGCGAGGATCCGGCCGACGTCGAGGTGCTCGTCGACAAGAGCCTTGATCAGCTCGATCTTCTCGCGGTCGGCGGCGTGGGTCTTGACGAGGAGGTCGTGGACCTCCGAGGCGACGACGTACGTGTCCTCGGGCACGATCGTGGCGAAGATGTCGGCCTCGCGGATCGCGTTGATCACGGCCTCGCGCGGGCGGTAGCCGCCGGTCAGCACCAGCCCCACCGCCGCCCCCTCGTGGCCGACGACGGACGCCGCCCGCTCGTTCGAGGCAGCGGCGGCGATCGAGGCGATCCGGGCCGCCTCGCGGGCGTTCGCGTGGCGCAGGCGCATCGCGAAGTGGGCCGTCGTGAGGGTCAGGATCACGTCCTCGCGGTCGCCCGGCACGATGACGAGCGAGCCGGGTCCGACCCGCTCGAGCATGTGGCTCGCCTCCATCGCTCCGATCGCCACGCCGTCGATGACCCGGTCGAGGTCGGGGCCCGGATGGATCGTCTCGCCGTGGACGCCCTCGAGGATCATCCCGAGCGTCGGGTTCGAGAGGATCGGGCGGACCGGCAGCACCCCGAGCAGCGGGATCCCGTGGTTGGCGAGGCCCCGCTCGAGGACGCTGGCGATGCCCGGCTGGGCGTCGAGGTCGACCTTGTTGACGATCGCGCCGGCGACCGGCACGCCGTTGGCCTCGAAGAGCGAGGCGTTGAGGACGATCTCGTCGATCGGCCGGCCGACGCCGCCCTCGCTGATGATCACCGCCGGCGTCCCGAGCATCGCCGCCACGACCGCGTTCGACAGGCCGATGACCGCGCCGACGCCGGCGTGGCCGGTTCCCTCGACCATGAGGATCTCGTGATCGGAGAACGTCGCATGGGCACCCCGGATCCGGGCCGCAAGGTCCTCGACGACGTCGCCGGCGATGTAGGCCTTCGTGAACCCGCGAGGGATGTGGATCGGGCTCATCGCCGAGTACGCCTCGGTCAGTCCGAAGACCGACTTCATGAGGACGGCGTCCTCGTCGGCCGGTTCGCCGTTCTCGATGACGGTGCGCTGGCCGACGGGCTTCATGAACCCGGTCCGCAGCCCGCGCCGGACGAACCCGTCGAACAGGCCGAGGGCCGCCGTCGTCTTCCCTCGGTTCTGGCCCGTCGCGGCCAGGTAGAGCTGGCGCAAGCCTCAGCCCGACGGCGCGCCGGGCGTCGACCGGCTCACGGGCGAGCCGTGGTCTTCCGCTCGATCAGGGCGAGCCCGTCGCGCAGCCGGGCGACCGTCTCGGCGTCGACGGCGTCGGGCTCGAGGTACGGTCCGAGCCGCTCCATGATGTCCGAGACGAGCCCAAGGAAGACGCCGGCGTCGGCGACGAAGAACTGCGGCTCGTTGTTGTAGCGGACAAGGGTCAGGCGGCCCTGGAGGACCCGGCGCTCCTCGACGTGGGCGACCTGGGTCGCGAAGTTGTGGCCCTGGATCCCGTCGGGGTTGTTCAGGAAGTTGAGGGCGTTGTCGATCGCGAGGCCGAACCGGGCCCGCCACGCGACGAGCCGCTCGTGGACCTCGGAGGGGATGCGGACCTCGGCGAC